>JACCVZ010000085.1 GCA_013697905.1 Nocardioidaceae bacterium | reverse complement strand
GCGAGACGGCCGTTGCGGCGTTCCCCGGGTGGCGTCTCTCGACCGCTGACCGAGCGCTGCTCGCTGCCCTCAAGGTCTCCGGGGCGACCGAGCGACGACACGCACATACGCTGACGCACCCGCTCGTCGAGCTGCCCGAACTGCGCCGGCTCGACGGCGTGCGGGTCGAACGGCTGTCCCTGGCCACGCTCGACGACCAAGCGCGCATGCTGGGCGCGATGAACGTGGCGGCCTACCCGGCCGACCATCCCGACGCGTCTCCAGGCGACGCTGCTGCAGCCGCGGAACAGCTGCACGCGATCGGTCGAGGGGAACTGCTCGGGCCGTTCATGGACGTGTCTCGGGTTGCCTGGGTGCAGGGCGCGGTGGTCGGTGCGTGCCTCGTCGTGGAACGGTCCGGGCGGCCGCCAAACGCCGGCCCCTGGGTGATCGACCTGTTCCGCGATCCTGCCGCGCCGAGCGGGGTAGGTGCGGCACTCCTGACGGCGGCCCTGGATGCCGCTGCCGGCCACGAGCTGGCAGCGTTGTCGCTGGCCGTCAGCCACGACAACACCCGGGCTCGGACGCTTTACGAGCGACTCGGCTTCTGTGACGCTCTGGAGAACTGGACGGTCGACCTTCCGGCCTGACCCGCTCCCTTGCTCGCGTGCCCGCGCCATCTGCGTACGCCGTTCCCGTGGGCTGACCTTCGTGTTGCGACTCACCCGCGACCTGCGCGAGCACCGCAAGCCACCGCTGGTGCTACTGCGGCGCGGATGTCCGGCTCACTTGGCGCGAGTCCGCGACGTCGCTGCCCTCGAGGCGCTGGGCTGCACAGCGATGACCCCTCGTCAGACCGAGCAGTTCCTCGCAACCCTCCCCCCGTTGACCGCACTGGTGCGTCAGCCCGTCAGCGCGGGATGGTCAGGGCGGCGTACCCCGGCTTGATGACCCGCTCGATCAGGTCGAGGCGCTGGTCGAACGGCAGGAAGGCGCTCTTCATGGCGTTGACGGTGAACCAGCGCATGTCGTCGAGGTCGTAGCCGAACGCCTCCGACAGCAGCTGCATCTCCCGACTCATGGTGGTGCCGCTCATCAGCCGGTTGTCGGTGTTGACGGTGACGCGGAAACGCAGCTGGGTGAGCAGGCCGATCGGGTGCTCGGCGATGGACGCGGCGGCCCCTGTCTGGAGGTTCGAGGACGGGCACATCTCGAGCGGCACACGGCTGTCTCGAACGTATGCCGCCAGCCGACCGAGGCTGGCACGCCCGCCCTTTCCGCCACCGTCGTCGTCGACAGTGATGTCGTCGACGATGCGGACGCCATGCCCGAGCCGCTCGGCGCCACACCACTGCAGCGCCTCCCAGATCGACGGCAGCCCGAACGCTTCGCCCGCGTGGATCGTGAAATGGGCGTTCTCCCGCTGCAAGTACTCGAACGCGTTGAGGTGCCGGGTAGGCGGATAGCCGGCCTCCGCACCGGCGATGTCGAAGCCGCAGACCCCGCGATCGCGGTGCCGGACCACCAGCTCCGCGATCTCACGTGAGTTCGCGGCGTGTCGCAGGGCCGTCACGAGCTGGCGCACCACGATGGTCCTGCCTCGAGCGGCGGCGTTCGCCGTCCCTTCCTCCAAGCCGGCCTGGACGGAGTCGACGACCTCGTCCAAGGTGAGACCCGCCGAGAGGTGCTGCTCGGGCGCGTAGCGCACCTCGGCGTACACCACGGCGTCGTCGGCGAGGTCCTCCGCGCACTCGGCTGCCACTCGTTGCAGGTGGTCGGCCCGCTGCATCACGGCCACCGTGTGGTCGAACGTCTCCAGGTAGCGCACCAACGTGCCCGAGTCCGCGGACTCGACGAACCAGCGGTCGAGCTCCACGGGGGTGGCCGCCGGCAGCTCGTGGCCGGTCTCGTCTGCGAGCTCGAGAATCGTCTCCGGGCGAAGACCGCCGTCGAGGTGGTCGTGGAGCAACGCCTTCGGGGCGCGCAGGAAGCGATGGTCGGTGGCCTGATGCATGCCGTTATCCTCCCAGGTGACCTGCACCTCGGAGCGGAAGGCCGCCATGACACCCACTACTGGTCGCGTCGCCATCATCACCGGCGCGGCGCGTGGCATCGGCGCCGCAGTCGCCAAGCGGCTCAGCTCGGACGGGTACGCCGTCGCGGTGCTCGACCTCGACGAGTCAGCATGCTCCGAGACGGTCGACGCACTCACCTCCACCGGCGGGCGCGCCCTCGCCGTGGGGGTCGACGTTGCCGAGGCCCCTGCTGTCGAAGCTGCGGTCGCCCGGGTCGCCGACGAGCTCGGGTCCCCCACCGTGCTCGTCAACAACGCCGGCATCACCCGGGACAACCTGCTCTTCAAGATGTCCGAGGACGACTGGGACGCCGTCCTGCGGGTCCACCTGCGCGGCGCCTTCTTGATGAGCAAAGCCACCCAGGCGCACATGACGAAGGCCGGCTGGGGCCGCATCGTCAATCTTTCGAGCACGTCGGCACTGGGCAACCGTGGCCAGGCCAACTACGCAACCGCCAAGGCCGGCATGCAGGGGCTCACCAAGACGCTCGCCATCGAGCTCGGCAAGTTCGGCATCACCGCCAACGCGATCGCCCCCGGCTTCATCGTCACCGAGATGACCAAGCTCACCGCGGAGCGTCTGGGCGTCAGCTTCGACGAGTTCCAGCAGGCCCGGGCCAAGGAGACCCCGGTTCCCCGCGTCGGCCAGCCCGAGGACATCGCCCACGCGGTGTCGTACTTCGTCAGCGAGGGTGCGTCGTTCGTCACCGGCCAAGTGCTGTACGTCGCCGGCGGTCCCCGTGGCTGAGGGCCGGGTCTTCCGTACGTCGGACGAGCTGACGGCCGCCGTTGGCGAGCACCTCGGCCACAGCGACTGGGTGCTGGTCGACCAGGCCCGGATCGACACGTTCGCCGACGCGACCGGCGATCACCAGTGGATCCACGTCGACCCCGAGCGGGCGGCGTCCGGCCCGTTCGGCACCACGATCGCGCACGGCTACCTGACCTTGGCGCTGGTGCCCGTGCTGGTCGGATCGCTCGTCGACTACGCCGGGTGGCCCGTCAAGATCAACTACGGCTCCAACAAGGTCCGCTTCCCCGTGCCGGTGCCGGTCGACAGCCGGGTCAGGGCGAGCGTCCAGGTGGTGACGGTCACCGAGGTGCCGGCGGGCATCCAGGTGACGATGCGGGTCTCGATCGAGGTCGAGGGCCCGGACGACGTACGACTGGACAAGCCCGCCCTGGTCGCAGAGACCGTCACACTGCTGGCCTGAGGCGGGGGGCTGCCGTGGTCAGCAGCGCCGTGGAGCCTAGTCAGGCAGTTCGCGTACGTCGGTCAGCTGGTAGTGCACAGTCTCAGTGCGCATCAGCCGGTGCGTCAGCGGAACCAAGATGCGTTGAAGAAGAGGGTACTTGCGGCTGATCAGCCGCCCTGCAGCAGCCGACTCTTCACCGGACAGCCGTCGGGCGGCGGCCCGCACCGGCGGGCCGGTCGGCTTCCCCCGCCACGTGGACGGGCAGAACTGCACCTCGGGGAAGTTGCGCAGCCGCTTGTTCTTCGACGCAAGCCCAGGGGTCCGGAAGAAGGCGCGCTGGCCCTGCACCGCAATGTTCACCGGGGTGTCCACCCAACTGCCATCCCGTTTACGGGTCTGCAACAGCACGACCTTCTCTGCTACGAAACGTTGCAACGGCGGCGGTACTTGCCCGCTCATGTCGCCCCTCACATCCGTGCAGCCGGCGTGGTCGGCAAGGCCGCCGGGCGTCGTTCGGTAGTCGAACCCTACGTGACTCGGTCGAGCAGCAGCGGGGATGTGCCCTCGCGGGAACCGTCACCGACCTCGTACGCGCCTTCGAGCGCTTCCTCGGCTCGGGCGAACCGGTCGGGCTCGTCGGTGAGCAGGGTCAACAACGGTTGGCCCACGCTCACCTCGTCGCCCGGCTTGGCGTGCAGCACCACCCCGGCGCCAGCCTGAACCAGGTCCTCCTTGCGGGCGCGGCCGGCGCCGAGACGCCACGCGGCTAAGCCCACCGACAGGGCGTCGAGCCGTGTCAGTACGCCGGAGGACGGTGCAGGTAGCACCTGCGACTCCCGCGCCCGCGGCAACGGAGCGTGCACGTCGCCGCCCTGGGCGGTGATCATCGCCAGCCAGACGTCCATCGCCGAGCCGTCCGCGAGCCTTTCGGCGGGGTCGACATCGTCGCGCCCGGCGGCCGTCAACATCTCCCGTGCCAACACCAACGTCAGCTCGACGACATCGGTCGGACCACCACCGGCCAGCACGTCGAGCGACTCCTGCACCTCGATCGCGTTGCCGGCGGTGAGACCGAGCGGTGTGCTCATGTCGGTCAGCAGCGCCACCGTCGGCACGCCCGCGTCCTTGCCAAGGTCGACCATGGTGCGGGCCAGCTCCCTGGCTGAGTCGAGGTCCTTCATGAAGGCTCCGGACCCGACCTTGACGTCGAGCACCAGCGCGGCTGTGCCTTCGGCAATCTTCTTGCTCATGATCGAGCTCGCGATCAGGGGGACTGCCTCTACGGTGCCGGTCACGTCGCGCAGAGCATAGAGCTTCTTGTCTGCCGGCGCGAGCGTCGAGCCAGCCGCACAAATGACCGCGCCTACCGACTCGAGCTGCGCGATCATCGCGTCGTACGACACCTCACAGCTCCAGCCCGGGATCGACTCGAGCTTGTCAAGAGTGCCTCCGGTGTGCCCCAGACCGCGCCCGGACAGCTGGGGTACGGCGACACCGCAGGCGGCTACCAAGGGAGCCAGCGGCAGGGTGATCTTGTCACCGACACCGCCGGTGGAGTGTTTGTCTGACGTCGGCCGTGACAGCCCGCTGAAGTCCATCCGCTCGCCGGTCTCGATCATCGCCCGCGTCCACCGGCTGATCTCACGGCGGTGCATGCCGTTCAGCAAGATCGCCATCGCCAACGCTGCCATCTGTTCGTCTGCCACAGCGCCGCGGGTGTAGGCATCGACCATCCAGTCGATCTGTCCGTCGCTCAGCTCATGTCCGTCGCGCTTGGCGACAATGATCTCGACGGCGTCGTGCGCGTCAGCCATCGCTGTGGGTCTCCTGCTGCGCCTGACCAGGTGAATGCGCCGAACCGAACGCCGCCAACGCCGCCGGCCCGAAGGCGTCGGGAAGCAGCTCGTCCATCGTCTTGATCCCCCCGGCGAGACTGATCTGCATGTCGGGACCGCCGTGCTCGAACAACAGCTGCCGGCAACGGCCGCACGGCATCAGCACGTTGCCGTCCCCGTCGACGCAGACGACCGCGACCAGCTGCCCACCGCCGGTGGCGTGCAGCGACGACACGAGGCCGCACTCTGCACAGAGCCCGACACCGTACGAAGCGTTCTCCACGTTGCAGCCGACGACCACCCTACCGTCGTCGACGAGTCCGGCGACACCGACGGGGTAGCCGGAGTAGGGCGCGTAGGCCTGGCTCATCGCCTCCCGTGCGGCGTCGGTCAGCGCACGCCAGTCGATGCGTCTGGGGTCGGGGGTCATCAGGACTCAGCTCTTGACGTAGGGCTCGCCGTCGGCGGCGGGTGGGCGGACCCGTCCGACGAAGCCGGCGACGGCGATCACGGTGGCGAGGTACGGCGTCATGGTCAGCAGCTCGCTCGGAATCTTGTCGACCAGGCTCAGCTGGTTGCGCAGGCTAGACATGAGACCGAAGAACAGTGCGGCGAACGTTGCCCACAGCGGGTGCCAGCGGCCCATGATGACTGCTGCCAGCGCGATGAAGCCGTTTCCGGACGAAGCGTTCTTGTCGAACGACCCGGTCGACCCGACCGTGTAGTAGGCCCCACCCAGACCGGCGAACACACCGGCGAGGAGCACTGCCTGCCACCGGATGCGACGGACCTTGATGCCGACCGTGTCGGCCGCCAACGGGTGCTCGCCGACGGCACGCACCCGCAGCCCCCACCGGGTCTCAAACATCACGAAGGTCACGAAGACAACGGAGATGTACATGATGTAGACGAGGATCGTCTGGTTGAACATGGCCTCGCCGATGAGCGGGATGTCCGACAGGCCGGGGATGGCGACGTCCTGAAGCTTCGGTGGCTCGTTGAGGTATGCCTTGATGGTCGCGTCGTTGGGGATCTGGTCGAGCAAGAAGTTGGTCAGACCCTGGGCGAACACCACCAGCACGACGCCGAGCACGACCTGGTTGACCAGGTAGCGGATCGAGAACAGCGCGAGCATGGCGCTGATGCCGATGCCAGCGACGATCCCCCCAAGCAGGCCCGCTCCTGCGCTGTAGGTCAGGCTGGCGGCGACGGAGGCGAAGAACGCTCCGGCGAGGAACTGTCCCTCGATGGCGACGTTGATGACGCCCGCCCGCTCACACAGGCAACCTGCGAGTGCACCCAGGACCAGCGGCGTCGCAACGGCGAACGTCCCCGGCAACGGGTTGGTGATCCAGGGCTTGAACGCGACGTCGAGGTCGGAGTACGCCCACACCACGAAACAGAGCAGGAACGCCGTGCCCACGATGATCATCGAGACCAGCGTGACGGCCCCGCGCCTCAACAGTCCCAGGGCGGCAGCAGCAGCAGCCACCAGCACCAGAATGCCGCACGTGAGGGTGACCGGATGGGTGCTGATCTGGCCGGGCACGGTGTCGCGCATGCGCTCTCCCGACAACAAGTAGAAAACCTGCTTGTCGTCGATCGTCCACCAGAAGTAGAAGATGACCGCGCTGACCAATAGCAGCGTGACCGAGATCTTGACGCGCCGCTGGACCTCGGCGGGATCGCGCACAGTCGCGGTGGAGCCGGGAGACCGCTCGTCGGTGGCGGTGCTCATGAGTTCCAACCTTTCGCCATCACGGCCCCGCCGCCGTCGCTCTCACGGAAGCGGAACACCGCCTTCACCAGCGCCGGTGCCGCCACGAACAGCACGATCAGCGCCTGCAGCACCTGGGTGAGCGCGAGAGGAGTCGAGGCCGCGCCGGCCTGCATGGCGAGGCCGCCGGTGGACAGGGCGCCGAACAACAGACCGGCCAGTACGGTGCCGAGAGGCGTGGCGCGCCCCAGCAGGGCAACGGTGATGGCGTCGAAACCGATGCTGCCGCCGAAGCTCGCCGTCAGCGAGTCCTGGTGCCCGAGCACCTGTTGGGCTCCGGCGAGGCCGGCCAGCAAGCCAGCCACGACCATGGCCAACGTGTAGACGTTGGCGACGCTCATCCCCGCTGTGCGGCTGGCGTCGGCATTGGCGCCGACGGCCCGCAGCTCGAACCCGACGGTGCTGCGTTCGAGGAGCCACCAGACCCCGACGGCAGCCAGCACCGCCAAGACGATGCCGGAGTGGACACCGAGGATGCTCGGGAACGTCGCAGCCGCGTCGACCTTTTCGCTGCGCGGATTGTTGGACCCTGGTTGCTGGAAAGACTCCTTGGTGAGCAGGTAGGTCAGCAGCGCCGCCGCGACGTAGTTCAGCATGATCGTGGTGATCACCTCGTGGGCCCCCGTGCGGGCCTTCAGCACTCCGATGATGCCGCCCCAGAGCGCGCCACCCACGAGGGCGGCGAGCAGAGCCGCGAGCACGTGCACGACCGGCGGCAGCTCGTAGTGGAACCCGACGTACCCGGCGCACACCGCGCCGACGATCAGCTGACCCTGCGCACCGATGTTAAAAAGGCCGGCACGGAAGGCAAGCGTGACGGCAAGTCCCGCACAGATGAGCGGGGCGGCTCGTTCGAGAGTCGCGGTGATGGCGCTCCAGGAACCAACAGACCCGCTGACCAGCGCCTTGTAGGACTCCCCTATCGCCTCGCCGGAGTGGCGGAACGCGTCCCACGGGTAGCTGAAGAAGTACCGAAAGCTCTCGATGACCTGCCGATCGCTGACGAGGATGAGCAGGGCGCCGACGAGCAGCGCCAACACCATCGAGGCCATCGTCACCTTGACCGACGGCAACCACGACGCCGGCAGTCTCAGCGGGCGCTCGCGCACGTGGGCTCTGTCAGGCATTCTTTTTCGCCGTCCCCCCGCCACCTGCCATCAGCAGGCCGATCTCGTCTCGCAAGATGTTTGGCGAGACGATGTCGACGATACGGCCGTCGTACATCACCGCGATCCGGTCCGAGAGGGCGAAGATCTCGTCGAGCTCGGTCGAGACGATGATGACAGCCGTTCCCTTGTCGCGCTCGGCGACGATGCGCTTGTGGATGAACTCGATCGACCCCACATCGACCCCACGGGTCGGCTGCGACGCGATCAGCACCTTCAGCGAGCGGGAGAGCTCGCGCGCCACGACCACCTTCTGTTGGTTTCCGCCCGACAGCGCACTGACCGACGAGTTCATGCTCTGGGTACGGATGTCGAACTCGTCGATCCGCTGTTCGGCGTTGGCGGACATGGCCCGGAGGTTCAGGGCCAGACCGCGGGAGTACTCGTCGTGCTTGTAGAGATCGAGGACGAGGTTCTCTCGAACCGAGAAGGAGCCCACGTTGCCGTCGTGGGACCGGTCCTCGGGGATGTAGCCGATCCCTTCCTCGAGGCTTTGCCTCGGACTGTGACGGGAGATGTTGCGGCCCTCCAGCTGGATCCGGCCGGATGCAGGACGCACCAGTCCGAGCAAGGCCTTGACGAGCTCGGTCTGGCCGTTGCCCTGGACACCGGCGATCCCGAGGATCTCACCCGCGCGCACGTCGAACGAGACGTCCCGCACGACGGTGGTTCCGCGCGCACCGATGACGGTCAGGTTCTTGACGTCGAGCGCGACCTCGCCGACATCGGCGTCGTCCTTGTCGACGACGAGCTTGACTCCCCGGCCCACCATCATCTCGGCCAGTTCGGACTCCGAAGCGGTGGGCTCGGTCGTCCCGACGACCTTGCCGCGACGGATGACGGTGATCTTGTCGCCGATGGCCTTCACCTCGCGCAGCTTGTGGGTGATGAAGACGATGGAGGTGCCGTCCTTGCGCAGCGAGTCCATGATCGACATCAGCTCATCGATCTCCTGCGGTGTGAGCACAGCCGTCGGCTCGTCGAGGATCAGCACCTCGGCGTTGTTGGCCAGCGCCTTGAGGATCTCGACCCGCTGCTGGACTCCGACGGGAAGGTCCTGCACGAGGGCGTCAGGGTCGACGGCAAGCTTGTACGTGTCGGAGAGGTCGCGCACCAGCGTGGCGGCGGACGCACGGTTGAGTACGCCGAGCCCGCGCGTCTGCTCGCGCCCGAGCATGATGTTCTCGGCGACGGTGAAGACCGGCACCAGCATGAAGTGCTGATGCACCATCCCGATGCCCGCCTCGATGGCGTCGCCGGGAGTGGCGAACGTGGCCGGTTTTCCGTCGAGCAGGACCTCACCTTCGTCGGGTTCGAGCAGCCCGTACAGCATGTTCATCAGCGTGGACTTGCCGGCGCCGTTCTCTCCGAGGAGGCAGTGGATCTCCCCAGGCTCGATGGTCAGGTCGATGTGGTCGTTGGCCGTGAAGGTGCCGAACCTCTTCGTCAGGCCCCTGATCTCCAGCTGCATCCGTTGAGACTCTCCTCAGATAAGACGTGCCTCGGGCCCACCCTCAGCCAGCAAGGGAGGAGCATCGCAAAGATGCTCCTCCCCACAAGCGACTAGTTACTTCGAGACCACTACGGCGCGGACGGCGAGGTGATCTTGATCTTGCCGTCAACCAGGTCCTGCTTGATGGTGTCGAGCTCGTCCTTCAACTCCTGCGGCACGTCCCCGTCGAACTCGTGGAACGGGGCCAGCTGAACCCCGCCGTTGTCGAGGGTGCCGACGTACGGGTCACTGGTGAACTTGTCCCCGACGGAGTCACTGATGGCCTTCTCGACGGCCACATCCATGCCCTTCATCACGGAGCTGATGATTGCGTCGCAGTACTCTGCGGCACTGAGGCAGCCGTCGGTGTCGACCCAGATCGCGTTGACCTCGCCATTGGTGGCCTGTGCCGACTCGAGGGCGCCGAGGCCGGCGGGACCAGCGACCGGGAAGATGATGTCCGCACCCTGCGACATCAGGTTGTCGGCCGTGTCCTGGCCGGCGATCTTGTCCTCGAAGTCGTCGGTGAAGGAGCCGGATTGCGACTTCTCGTCCCAGCCGACCACCTGGACGCTGTCGTCCTTCTGCTTGTTCCAGTACTGGACGCCCTCCCAGAAGCCGTCCATGAAGATCGTCACGGTCGGGATCTTGGCGCCACCGAACGTGCCGACCACACCGGACTTGGTCATCCCGGCCGCCAGATAACCGGCCATGAAGGACGGCTCGGCGGTGTTGAAGGACAGGCCACGGAGGTTCTTCGGAGGCTTGGCGTAGCCGTAGTCGACGATCGCGAAGTCGACGTCGGGATTCTTCTTGGCGGCTGCTTCGGTGGCGTCGCCCAGCAGGAAGCCCACGGTGACGATGGCGTTGCAGTCCTCGCGCAGCAGTGCGGCGATGTTGTCGGCGTACTCGCTGTCGGACTGCGACTCGACCTCGCCGGTCTTCAGTCCGAGCTTCTTGACGGCGTTGACCAGACCGTCGTGCGACGTCTGGTTGAAGGACTTGTCGTCGAAACCGCCCGAGTCGGAGACCATGCAGGCCTTGAAGTCGGGGTTCGACGCGGTTGGGCTCGGTGCCGCCGACGACGATGCCGCCTCGTCCGAGGGAGACGAGCCTCCGGCCCCCGCGTTCTCCTTCGGGCGGTCACCACACGCCGCCAGGCTCAGAGCCAGGACGCTGGTGAGGGCGACTACTTGTGCCGTCTTCTTCACGGGCTTCACCTCCGCACAGATGTGCAAGCAAGAATCTGAGCAAGGCCACCCCTCGCCCATGACGGGGGTGACTCTAATGTGTGCGCCCCGACCGTGGTAACCCACGGGGCAGAACGGAGATCTCCGATACCGGTTTGTGACCTAACGGGTGGCCTCGGTCGCAGCCAGCCCGGCGAAGAGCCGGACCCCCACCGCGAGCGCTCTCTCGTCTATGTCAAAACTGCCTCGGTGCAGGTCTCCGGCGTCGGCAACTTCGTGGCTGCGTACGCCGAGCCTAGCCAGCGCGCCGGGCACCCGGCCGAGGATCCAGCCGAAGTCCTCGCCCCCCAGGCTCTGGTCGGTTCCGGTGACCCGGAGCGGGCCGAGCATGTCAGCGGTCACCGTCTGCATGAACTCGGTAGCCTGGGCGTCGTTGACGCACGGCGGGACGCTTGTGTGCATGTCAACCTCGACGTCGACGCCGTACGGCGCCACCAGGGAGCGGATCAGGTCGGGGACGCGATTGTGCGCCGACTCCCACACCCGAGCGTCGAGGCAACGCATCGTGCCCTCGGCGTACCCGGTCTGCGGGATCGCGTTGGCGGCGGCGCCAGCGTGCACCTGCCCCCAGACAACGCTGAGACCGGCACGTGGGTCCGCGAGCCGGGAGAGCACAGCCGGCAGCTCGGTGATGACCTTGCCCAGCGCGTAGGCGAGGTCGGAGGTCAGGTGGGGGCGGGCGGTGTGCCCGCCCGGACCACGCATCGTCACCCGGATCCGGTCCGCTCCCGCCGTGATGAGGCCGGAACGGAACCCCACGTGCCCGACGGCGATGTTTGGGTCGCAGTGCAGCGCAAAGACCTGCTCGAGGCCGTCGATGCCACCGTCGGCCAACACGTCGAGGGCGCCCCCAGGCGTCACCTCCTCGGCGGGCTGGAAGATCAGCCGAGCCGAGGAGGTGAACGAGCCTTGTTTGGCCAGCTCGGCCAGCACCAGCGCCGACCCGAGCGTCATCGCGGTATGGGCGTCGTGACCGCAGGCGTGGCAGACGCCGTCGACAGTGGAGCGGTAGGGGACAGGCTTGACGTCGGTCAGGGGCAACGCGTCGATGTCGCCGCGGAAGCCGATGCGGGGTGGGGAGCCGTCTGAGCCGACCACGTCGCAGATGACGCCGGTGCCTGACGCGAGCACGCGGGGCGAAAGGTCAGCCGCGATGAGTCGATCGACGATGGCGCGGGTGGTCCGGTGCTCCTTCCGGGCCAGCTCGGGATGGCGATGCAGGTCGCGACGGAAGTCGATCAGCTCAGGCTCGAGCTTGGTGGTCAAGCTTTCGATGTCGTCGCGGAGCGCAGGGTCAAGCACCCGCCCATTCTCGCACCCTGCGAGCGGCGTCATCGCTGAAGGTGGTAGTCGGGTCTTACCTGACCGTTCGGCTCGACGTCAGTCGCCGACGTCAGGGCAGGTCAGATCGCGTCCGGAGGACGGTAGACCCCCCACACCTCGCGCAGCGCGTCGCAGACCTCGCCGACCGTGCCGTGCGCGGCGAGCGCCGCTTTCATCGGGCCGAGCACGTTGTCCTTGCCCTGTCCGGCTTCTCGGAGCGCGTCCAGCTGACGGTCCACCTCGCCCTGGTCGCGAGATGTCCGCAGCCGGGCGAGCCGTTCGCACTGCTGCTCCTCGATCGCCGGGTCGACGCGCAGAGGCTCATAGGGATCTTCGATGTCGAGCTGGAAGCGGTTGAGGCCGACCACTGTGCGCTCCTCGTTGTCGATCTCCTGCGCGACCTGGTAGGCCGCCTTCTCGATCTCGCCCTTCTGGAACCCGTGCTCGATCGCCTGGACGGCTCCCCCAAGCTCCTCCACCTTGGCCATCAGCTCGCGGGCGGCACGCTCGACATCGTCTGTGAGGGACTCGACGGCGTACGACCCGGCGAAGGGGTCGACCGTCTTGGTCACGTCGCTCTCGTACGCCAGCACCTGCTGAGTGCGGAGCGCCAGCCGGGCGGCCTTCTCGGTCGGCAGCGCGATCGCCTCGTCGTAGGAGTTCGTGTGCAGAGACTGGGTCCCACCCAGCACGGCGGCGAGCGCCTGCACGGTCACGCGGACCAGGTTCACCTCGGGCTGCTGGGCGGTGAGCTGGACACCGGCCGTCTGGGTGTGGAAGCGCAGCATCATCGACTTGGGATCCTTCGCGCCGAACTCGTCACGCATCACCTCCGCCCAGATGCGCCGAGCGGCCCGGAACTTGGCGACCTCCTCCAGCAGGGTCGTACGGGACACGAAGAAGAACGCGAGCCGGGGCGCGAACACGTCGACGTCTTGTCCGGACTCGACGGCCGCGCGGACGTACTCGATGCCGTTGGCCAGGGTGAACGCGATCTCCTGCGCGGGCGTCGCACCTGCCTCGGCCATGTGATAGCCGGAGATCGAGATGGTGTTCCACCGAGGCATCTCGTCGCGGCAGTAGGTGAAGATGTCGGTGATGAGCCGAAGCGACTGCGCGGGTGGGTAGATGTAGGTCCCGCGGGCGATGTATTCCTTGAGCACGTCGTTCTGGATCGTGCCGGTCAGCTTGTCCGCGGCGACACCTTGGCTCTCACCGACGAGCTGGTAGAGCAGCATCAGCAGCCCGGCGGGCGCGTTGATCGTCATCGACGTGGAGACCTCGCCTAGAGGGATGCCGTCGAGCAGCAGCCGCATGTCCTCGATCGAGTCGATCGCGACGCCGACCTTGCCGACCTCACCGTGGGCGATGGGCGCGTCGGAGTCGTAGCCCATCTGAGTGGGCAGGTCGAACGCCACGGACAAGCCGCTGGTGCCCGCCTTGATCAGCTGGTGGTAGCGCTCGTTGGACTCCTGGGCGGTGCCGAAGCCGGCGTACTGCCGCATCGTCCATGGGCGGCCGGTGTACATCGACCCGTAGACACCGCGGGTGTAGGGGTAGTCGCCCGGCTGACCCAGCTGCTTCTCCGGATCCCAACCCTCGAGCGCCTCCGGCCCATAGACGGGCTCGAAGGGAAGGCCCGACTCGGTGTGTCCACTCATGAGCCACAGGGTACGGCGCGGCGCTGTCCGGTCGCACCGTGAGATGATCCACAGGCCGGCGCGACGCCGCGGGAATCAGTCCGGGAGCGTGTCGTTGTTGCCGCCGGACACGATCACCACCGCGGTTTCACCACGGGGTACGGCGACACCGCCGTTCAGCAGCGCTGCCAGCGCCACGCAAGCGCCCGGCTCGGCCAGAACCCGCGCCTTCGCCCACAAGAACTGGCGTGCGCCCGCGATCGCCTCCTCGCTGACGAGGACCGAGGTCGCACCGCGTCGCTGCGCCGTCGCGAAGGCGATCTCGCCGACGCGCGGGGCGCCCAAGGAGTCTGCGGCTACTCCCCCCACCGTCGTCGGAACCGGTTCACCGGCCTCGATCGCGCTGGCCAGCGCCGGGCAGAGCTCCGGTTCGACAGGTTGCACGTCCGTCCGGTCGTTGAGAGCCGCCGCGAGCCCGGCGTACAACCCGCCACCACCGCAGCCGACCACGACCAGGTCGGCGCCAGGCACCTGCTCGGCGATCTCGAGGCCGGTGGTCCCGGCACCGCAGACGGTCTCGAACGAGTCGTACGGATGGATGAGCGGCAGGTCGCGCTCGTGGGCGAAGGACAGGCAGGCGTCCAAGGCATCCTTGACGAAGCCCTCGACCAGGTGGGCACGGCCGCCGTACTCTGCGATCCGGGCGATTTTGGCCGGGGTGGCGTTCGACGGCACGAAGACGTCGGCCGTCAGCCCTGCACGCGCGGCCGCCCAGGAGACCGCGCCGGCGTGGTTGCCGCCCGAGGCCGCGCAGACGCCGACGACACCAGCCGGTAGGGACAGCACTGAGTTCAGGGCGCCACGCGCCTTGAACGACCCGCTGTGCTGCGTCAGCTCGAGCTTGAGCGCAACCCGGGCATCGAGACCGGTGTCCTCGCAGTCGAGCACGAGCACCGGTGTCCGTCGCAGACCATCGGACACCCTTCCTGCCGCCGCCTCGATGTCGGCACGGGTCGGAACCTGCACGCTCATGTCTGGCGCAAGGCGCGGAGTGCCCGTACGCCGAGGACTGCCAGCACGGCCGCGATCCCCAGATTGCCCACGATCAAGACGGTGTGGGCGACGTAGTAACCAGTCGGGCGGTTGTCGGTGGCCGCCAGGTTCTTGATGAACACCCCATAAGTCACGACGTTCCAGACTGCGATGGCGAGGAAGAGCAAGGCGTGGCTGCGGGTGAACTTCACCTCGTCATCCTCTCCCGCCTTCAGTCACGCTCGCGCAGCAGGTGCGCGACGACGGCGCCCACCGCCGCCCCGACGACCGCGCTGCCGG
>JACCVZ010000081.1 GCA_013697905.1 Nocardioidaceae bacterium | reverse complement strand
CTGCAGGTGGTCACGCCGGACCGCCAGTTCCACGGCCTCGGTGTGAGTCGGTCCGCGCGGTCGATCATCCGCGCGGACAAGACGACAAGCAAGATGCAGATGCGGACCCCGAGCTTCCTCGGTATCGGCGGCGCCGGTGGTGCCGCCCCGGACTCGTCAACCCTGAGCCGACGCGCGAACCAGGAAGCTTCCGGTGGCAGCTACACCGACTATGTCGCGTCTCGGGTCCTCGACATGGCGAGTCGCGGGAAGAAGAACGACGAGGCCGGCGCGGTGGCGGTGGTTGCCTGGGACTGGTTGGCGCTCGGTGCGCTCGCCCTTGCCGTGGTGTGTCTCGCGCTCATGCTCGTCTGACCGGCACCGCCCCACTCGTGCTTACAGTCCCGCAGCGGTGGAGATGTCTGCACGGATCGCGTCGAGCCGGCCCGCCGCTGCGATTCGCGAGGCCTGCACGTCGCCGTTCGTGACGGTCATGACCACCTCGAGGTAGCACTTGATCTTCGGCTCCGTCCCAGACGGTCGCACGACGACGCGACCACCATCGGCGAGAAAGTAGCGTAGGCCGTCGGTGGGTGGCAGTCCGCTCGCTCCGACGGAGAGGTCGTCGACCTGCTCGACCGCGAAACCGCCGAGCGAGGCGGGTGGAGACTCCCTCAGCCGCCGCATTGCAGCCCCGATCAGCGCCAGGTCGCTCACCCGCACCGAGAGCTGATCGGTGGCGTGTAACCCGTGACTGACCGCGATCTCGTCAAGGCGGTCGAGCAGGGTGTCCCCGGCGGCCTTGAGCTCGGCCGCCAGCTCAGCCACGAGCAGCAGTGCCGAGACGCCGTCCTTGTCTCGAACCAGGTGCGGGGCGACGCAGTAGCCGAGCGCCTCCTCATAACCGAACGTCAGGCCGGGCACACGCCCGATCCACTTGAAGCCCGTGAGCGTCTCCTGGTAGGCCGCTCCCGCCCGCACGGCCATTCGGGACAGCAGCGATGACGACACAATGGTAGTGGCGAAGACACCGCGGACACCCTTGCGCAGCTGGTGGTCGGCCAGCAACGCGCCCACCTCGTCGCCACGGAGCATGCGCCAGCCCTGCGGGGTGGGGACTGCGACGGCGCACCGGTCGGCGTCAGGGTCGTTGGCGACGACGACGTCGGCCCGTTGTTGCTGGGCCAGCGCCAGCGCAAGGTCCATCGCCCCCGGCTCCTCGGGGTTGGGGAACGACACGGTGGCGAAGTCGGGGTCAGGCTCGGCCTGCTCGGGCACGACGTCGGGGGTTGCGAAGCCGGCCGCTGAGAGACTGCGTCGGACCGTGTCGTAGCCGATGCCGTGCAGCGGGGTGTAGACCAACCTCAGGTCTCGGGGGCCGGACGGATCTACCAGGGCCGTCACAGCCGCCACGTAGGCGTCGACGATCGTGTCGTCGAGCACCGTCCAGCCGCCCGTGCGACGTACGCCGGTCACCGAGCGCACCGCTTCGATCCTGGCGGCGATCGCGACATCAGCGGGTGGCACGATCTGGCTTCCGTCGGCAAGGTAGACCTTGTAGCCGTTGTCGCGCGGAGGGTTGTGGGAGGCCGTGACCATCACACCGGCGACACAGCCGAGGTGGCCGATCGCGAACGCCAACAGCGGCGTGGGCAACGGAGCCGGCATCATCTGCGCATCGAAGCCGGCGCCGCGCATCACCTCGGCGGTGTCGCGCGCGAAGACATCGGACTGGTGCCGGGCGTCATACCCGATCACGACTGACCCCCTCTCGACCGTCGCCTGCAGGTAGCCGGCAAGGCCGGCCGCGGTGCGGATGACGACGGCACGGTTCATCCGGTTCGGACCAGCCGCCACCTCCCCGCGCAGGCCGGCGGTCCCGAACGCGAGGGTGCCGTCGAAGCGGTCGGCGAGCTCACTGGCCACAGCGTGGTCGCTGTCGGCGGCCGTCAGCAGCCGGGTGAGCTCGGCGCGGGTCTGTTCGTCGGGGTCGTCGGCAATCCATGCCTCCGTCCGGGCTCGCAACTCGGCGGGCACGTTGATCGCGTCAGTCATCGTCGACAGCGTCGGAGCCGAACGGGCGCCGGTCCTCCGCACCGGTGGCGAACGGCCCACCGACGTACGCGCCCTCGGCTTCGTCCTCAGGGCGGTGCTCGACGCCGGACGCATAGTCGGCGGCGTCATCGCTCGGGTGATAACCGAGCGCCCGTCCGGGCTCGAGATCCCACCACCTATCGCTGTTCGCGGAGATGCCGTAGATGGGCGTGTAGCCCTCGAGCTCCGCGGTCAGAGCCGCGTGCACCATGGCGGCGCAGTCGTCGTACGACAGCCAGGTGGCGAGGTTGCGGCGGCTGGTGGGGCGCTCCAGGAAGCTCCCGATCCGGATGGCAACGCTGGCGATGCCGTGCCGGTCGGCGTACAGGCTGAGCAGCCCCTCCGCAGCCACCTTGCCCACCCCGTAGAACGTGTCCGGCCGTGCGCGGGTCGACGTGGGCAACAGATCTGTGCGGGGTGTCATGCCGACCGCATGGTTGCTGCTGGCGTAGACCATCCGGTCAACACCGTGCTCCACCATCGCGTCGAGCAGGGCCGCGGTCGACTCCACGTGGCTGTGCAGGATCGCCGGCAGGCTGGCCTCGGTGGCAATACCGGCAAGGTGGACGACGGCGTCCATGCCGGCGACTGCTTCGCTGGCTATGTCGGGATCGGCACAGTCCCCGACGACGTACTCTCCCGCCCAGGCCTGAGGGGCGACGCGGAGGTCGAGGCCGCGGAAGTCGTGCCGGTCTGCGAGGCGCTGGGCGACGACGGTGCCGATATGGCCCGCCGCACCGGTCAGGAGGACACGCACCCGCTCAGACCTTCGCCACGACGTCGGCGAGCAGGTCACCCATGCGGGCAGCGGCGGCCCGGCCTGCGGCCAGCACCTCCTCGTGGTCGAGCGGATCACCACTCATCCCGGCGGCGGCGTTGGTGACGAGCGAGATGGCTAGCACCTCAAGACCCGCCTCACGCGCGGCGATCGCCTCGAGCGCGGTGGACATGCCGACAAGGTCACCGCCGATCGACCGCACCATGGCGATCTCGGCCGGGGTTTCGTAGTGCGGACCGCCGAACTGGACGTAGACGCCCTCGTCGAGATTTGGGTCTGCCTCCTTGCACAGCGCACGCAACCGCGACGAGTAGAGATCAGTGAGGTCGACGAAGTGTGCACCCACGATGGGAGAGGTCGCGGTCAAGTTGATGTGGTCCTTGATCAGGACGGCTGTGCCCGGTCTCCACTGCGGTCGCAGACCGCCGCAGCCGTTGGTGAGCACGATGGCGCGACAGCCCGCGGCGGCGGCCAACCGGACACCGTGGACGACCGCCGCCACTCCGCGGCCCTCGTAGTAGTGGGTGCGGCCGAGGAACACCAGCGCCCGGACGCCGTTCGCGTCGATCGACGAGATCGTGCCGGTATGACCCTCGACCGTCGGCGGGGCGAAGCCCGGCAGATCGGTGCTGGCGATCTCGGCCACCGGTGTGCCCAGCGCGGCGACGGCGGGCACCCATCCCGAGCCCAGCACGAGCGCCACGTCGTGGCGGTCGACACCGGTCAGCTGCTGCAGCCGCGCTGCCGCCTCGACGGCCAGTAGGTAGGGCGAGGTGTGAGAGGTCTCCTGGCTGGTAGTCACTCGCCGACCGTATCGCCCGCTGGCAGCAGCGAGACCGTGGCCGTCGTGGCCCACGCCGGACTCTCCACCTCAGCTGGGGGCCGGATCGAGCGAGGTCGAATCGAAGTGCGCCGTCCTGGCCCGGTCGCGGCCGGCGGCCTTCGCTTCGTAGAGCGAGCGGTCGGCGGTGAGGCGCGTCATGTGCGGGTCGTCTCGGTTGAGCAGGACCGCACCCACCGAGACGGTGGCCCGGACCCGCCGAGCAGCGTCCAGCAGCCGCTCGGCGATGGCCGCTACCTCGTGGTCGTTGTCGGCGCTCGCCAAAACGGCGAACTCGTCCCCCCCGATGCGGTACACCGTGTCGGTGCCGCGCAGCTCTGCGGCGAGCTCGGTCGCCAGCGCGCGCAGCAACCTGTCCCCGGCCGGGTGACCGTAGCTGTCGTTGACCGTCTTGAAGTGGTCGACGTCGATGAGGAGGCAGGCGGTGTCCGTTGCCTGGTTGCGGGTCGCGACGTCAGCCGCTGCCTGCATGTCATCGGTGAACGCCGCCGCGTTGTAGAGGCCGGTCAGTGGATCCTGGAGGGCTCGGCGACTCAGCTCGGCGATGGCGGCCGCCGTGGCCAGTGAGGCCGCCGTCTGGGCGGCCAGCAGCTCAAGAGCCGCCACGACCGCACCGTCGTGCGGCCGGGGACGGACATCTGCCGTCGTCAGTAGGCCCGTCACCCGACCGCCAACGACCATCGGCTGGACGGCGAGCGCCCGAACGTCGGCACGCAGGAGGAACTCGTAACCGGCAGGAACGTCTCCGCGTCCGGGAAAATGGGAAGACGTGCCCGCCTTGACCCAGGACGCGATGACGCGGTGGTCCTCATGGGTCCAGCACTTCAGTGTCTCGGCGAGGGGTCCGCTGGCATGCCGCACGGACCACGAGCCGTCGGCAGCCGGTTGGCTCAAGGAGGAGCTCGTCATACTGGAGAGCTCGATGGCGCCCTCGACCGCGCGTGCTCTGATCTGCGCGATCTCGGTGAGAGATGTCAACGACACGACGATGCGCGCCAGCCGCTGGGCCAGCGGCACCGGTGGCAACCCACCTGCTGCCTCGATCGAGGAACCCAGCAGGGCCGCGGCGGCAGGCAACAGGTCGGTGATGTTCGCTGGGAGCGCACTGTCCGACTCCACGTTGACGGCACCGACGACTTGGCCTCGTACGCTGACAGCCGCACAGGCTTCCGCGTTCAGACCCGGGATGGCCGCGATGAAGTGCGGGGTCTCGGAGAGATCATTGATGATGACGGACTCTCCGGTAGCGACCACCTGGCCGATGACTCCCGTGCCGGGCGGGAAACCGTCTACAACCTGGAAGTAACCGCGGGCTGCTTGGCAGCGCAGCCGTCCGTCAACGAGGAAGTAGATGCTGGGTAGCCCGCCGTGTTCCCAGAGGTCGTCGACCAGCCCCTCGCAGGCGTCGGCAATGTTGCGTGCGGCCGAGCACCGCGGGAACAGGATCTGCACGGCTGGTTGCTCTGACACCCTCGACCCCGATAGAAGCTCGGCACATCCGTGTGCGGATGGCACGTCCACCCTATGCCCGGGCGGGCAACGACGTTGCCTTTCAGCCGCTCACCGAGCGGCAGGGGCGGCTACGGAGATCGTGCACGTAGTCATCGGGCGCCCCGGCCGCCAGTGCCGCCTCGCTCACAATGCCGAGGTAGCTAGCCGACGGAAGCCCACCCTCGTGGGCGTCGAGTACGTACAGCCAGGCGAGCTGCTCACCCTCGAGCGTCTGCACGCGGACGCGAGCCTTGCGGTAGAGGTCGATCTCCCACTCATCGAGAGCTGCCTCGTCCTCGTTGGCGAGTTCGTACAGCGCGATGAAGACGGCACTCGACGGGTTGTCCGGGGTCTCGACGACGGTCGCGAGAGCGCCGTCCCACCCGTGGCTCTCCCCAGCGAACGTGAGCCGCCAACCCACCAGCCAACCCGTGCCACGAGCCGGAGAATGCGGGCAACGAAAGCCCATCCTGGCCGCGTCCAGGTTCGAGCCGTAAGCCGCGTAGAGCACCACGGACGGCAGGCTATCGTGTGGCGCGTGACTCACGTGGTGATCGTCGGAGGCGGCCCCGGAGGCTACGAGGCGGCACTGGTCGCGGCCCAGCTCGGAGCCCAGGTCACGTTGGTGGATCGCGACGGTGTCGGCGGTTCGGCCGTGCTCACCGACTGCGTTCCGTCGAAGACGTTGATCGCGACCGCCGAGATCACCGCCTGGGCTCAGGAGTCGGGCGAGCTGGGTGTGCGGGTCGAAGGTCGGCCCGACACGGCGTCGTCTGTCGGTGTCGACTTCAACGTGCTCAACGCTCGGGTGAAGGAGCTCGCCGCCTCGCAGAGCGCCGACATCACCAGACGCCTCGACGAGGAGGGCGTGCGGGTCGTCCACGGCGCCGGTCGGCTCGACGGGCCGGAACATGTCGTCGCCGTCACGGACAATGGTGAGGAGCGGTTGGCCGCGGATGTCGTGCTGGTGGCAACGGGTGCGCAGCCGCGAGTGCTCGACACCGCGCGCCCGGACGCAGAGCGCATCCTCACCTGGGAGCGGGTTTACGACCTCGACGAGGCGCCGAGCAGGCTGGTCGTCATCGGCTCCGGTGTCACCGGTGCTGAGTTTGCCAGCGCCTACAACGCACTTGGCGTCGACGTGGTGCTCGTGAGCAGCCGGGAGCGGGTGCTGCCGACAGAGGACGCGGATGCAGCGACAGTGATCGAGGACGTGCTGACACGCCGTGGAATGACGCTGCTCGGTAAGTCCAGGGCCGCATCGGTCCGGCGCCGAGGCGACAGTGTCCTGGTCACGCTCACCGACGGCCGAGTGGTCGAAGGCTCGCACTGCCTGCTGGCCGTCGGCTCGGTCCCGAACACGGATGGCCTCGGCCTCCAGACGGCAGGGGTCGACCTCGACGAGTCCGGCAATGTTGTCGTCGACCGAGTGTCGCGCACGACTGCCCGTGGGGTGTATGCCGCGGGCGACTGCACCGGGGTCATGATGTTGGCCTCGGTCGCGGCGATGCAGGGTCGGATCGCCATGTGGCACGCGCTCGGTGACGCCGTCGCCCCCCTCGACCTCAAGACCGTCTCATCGAACGTCTTCACCGACCCGGAGATCGCTACCGTCGGCTGGAGCCAGCAGGCGGTCGACGCCGGTGAGATCGAGGCGCAGGCGATCACCTTGAAGCTCGCTGGCAACCCGCGCGCGAAGATGCAAGGCGTACGGGACGGTTTCGTCAAGCTCTTCTGTCGTCCCGGGACCGGCATCGTCATCGGTGGAGTGGTGGTGGCTCCCCGCGCGAGCGAGCTGATCCATGCGGTGTCGGTGGCGGTCGGCGCCCGGCTGACGGTTGACCAGCTGGCCCACGCGTTCACCATCTACCCCTCGATGTCCGGGTCGATCGCCGAGGCGGCGCGCCGTCTCCATTCCCACTGAAGAGCGCCGGAAAGGCGCCTGCGGGTACTGGCTGAAAGGCGATAACGACACCGCTGTAATTACGCCGAGGGATTATAAGAATTGGTGCGAATGCTGGCGGAAAGCCAAAATTCGCGGCAATAATGCGTCTCACTTGTCACATCTCTAACAATGGTCACTTCAACCCCAGAGATACTGCCGTCGGGAGCGGCTACCTGTCATCGCTGTAGCGCCCTCAGTCACGGAGACGACCGCCTTCTCCCCAGGAGTACATCCATGTCAGCCAGCCGCGAGCCGCAGTCCGCCCGCAGCATCGTCCGCCCGTCCCGCCTCGCCAGCATCGCCGCCGGATCCGCACTCGTCCTCACCGTCGGGGGCTTGGCAGCAGCGGTCGGGCAGGCGGACGTCGTCACCCCACGATCCACGCCTGCTCTGCCGTCCCGAGCTGCCCAGGCGGCACGGCAGGCGGCAGGCCCGACGCCGGTCGCCCCCAAGGTCACCGAGATGCCGGTCGCCTCAGTGGCGGCCACGAAGTTCCCCGCCAATGTGGCGAGGACGGCGCCGGACCAGCGCGGCAGTGAGCTCGTCGCCCATGTGCGTGCCCGCGTGCACCAGGCGTCCGTCGTCGGGGTCACGTGGTCTCGCGGTACTGCCCCCGATGGCCTAGTGGTGCGGGTTCGCGCACTGCGGTCAGGCAGGTGGAGCGACTGGAAGGATGTCCACGTCGACCCCGGTGAGGGACCGTCCGCGGATGAGGAGACAACCGTTCGAGATGGCACCGAGCCGATCTGGATCGGTGCCGCCGAGAGTGTCGAGGTTGCGGCGTACAGCCCCGACAAGACGGTGCCGCAGCAGATGCGCCTGCAGGCGATCGACCCGGGTACGGCGCCGTACGACGCGGCGCCACCCTCCCAGACCAAGACCGCGACGACGACCGCGAGCAAGGCGGGGGCGTTCCCCGCGATGCCGAATATCGTGACCCGAAGCCAGTGGGGCGCCGACGAGAGCCTGGGTGATCGGTGCTGGGCGCCACGGCTCGGCAGCGCGTTCAAGATGGTGTTCGTCCACCACACGGTTGGAAGCAACACCTACAGCCGCTCTGAGTCCGCGGCGGTCGTGCGGGGCATCTACGCCTACCACACGGAGTCCCGGGGCTGGTGCGACATCGGCTACAACTTCCTCGTCGACCGCTACGGCACGGTGTTCGAGGGGCGCGACGGGGGTATCCGGCAGCCGGTGCGAGGCGCTCACGCCGGTGACTTCAACACCGACACCACGGGAATCTCACTGATGGGCAACTTCGAGACCGGTTATCCCACAGCGGCGATGAAGAGCTCCCTGGTGCGGCTGATCGCGTGGCGCATGGGGACGGCGTACCGCAATGCCTACGGCGGGGCCATCGTCGAAGGGAGCTGGTTCCGGCGAATCTCCGGTCACCGTGACGCCATGTCCACGGCTTGCCCCGGAGAGCACGTTTACAGCTGGCTGCCGCGGCTGCGCGAACGCGTGGCGGACCAGCTCGGCAGCTACCAGTCGAAGATCGAGCAGGAGTGGGTGGATCGCGGCGGACCGAAGAGCTCCTGGGGCCCGGTGCGGATCGGTGAGCAGCATGAGCACCATGGCGGGCACACCACGTTCGACGGTGGCCGCATGTATCGGTTCGACCACGAGACACTCGCGTTCAGGCGTGGTCCCGTCCTGACGAGGTTCGTCAGGTCCGGCGAGATCGACGGCGATCTCGGATACCCGGTGAGCGAGACT
Source organism: Nocardioidaceae bacterium (assembly GCA_013697905.1). Classification (GTDB taxonomy): domain Bacteria; phylum Actinomycetota; class Actinomycetes; order Propionibacteriales; family Nocardioidaceae; genus JACDHG01. The sequence goes on along the minus strand of JACCVZ010000081.1, from coordinate 4,028 downwards.
AGAACGCCGCGCAACGGTGAGGCTGCGGACTTCGAGCACGGTTCCATCTACTGGTCGATCTCTTCGCGAAGTCATATTCTCAAGTCAAGTGCGATCATGAAGAGATACCGTGCTTTGGGCGGGGCAACGAGTGACCTGGCATTTCCCACGAGTCCCGTGCTGACCACCACGTCAGGCGCGAAAGCCAACTTCCAACACGGCACCATCACCTTCGACAAGTCCTCCAAGCGATTGACGGTGACATACGAATGAGCAGTCTTTCGGCCGCGTCATTGCGTAGCGCGGTCGGGTTGGCGTCAGTCGCGCTCATTGCGTCCGTGGGGATGACCGTTGCCGCCGGTCCGGCGGCCGCGGACCAGACGTACTACGTGCCGGTCACCAAAGCCTGGACGATCGACGGACACGGCTACGGGCACGGCCACGGCATGAGCCAGTACGGCGCGTACGGTGCGGCCCTGCAGGGCCTGAGCTACACCCGGATCACGAGGTTCTACTACCCCGGCACGTCGTGGGCGAAGGCGCGCGGCAACGTCCGTGTGCTGATCAGCGCCGACTACTCTTCCGATCTCCAGGTACGGCCGCAGCGCGGCCTGAGGTTGCGGGATATGAAGGACGGCGAGGTGTGGACGTTGCCCACCGGCAACGGCATCGACAGGTGGCGCCTGACGCCGGCCTCCGACGGGCGCACGGCCGTGCAGTTCCGCGACGCCCGCGGCTGGCATCGTTGGCGCGTTCCCGGCGGCAAGCAGACATTGAAGAGCGACGGTCAGTTCCGGGCGAAGCGGCCGTTGACCCTGATGGTGCCGAGCGACTCGGGCGTGACACCGAGGCGTTACCGCGGAATCTTGCGGAGCGTTCGCCCCTACCCGGGTGCGACCGTGCGGGACACCGTCAACGTGCTGCCGATGGATGCCTACGTGCAGGGTGTGGTGCCATACGAGATGCCAGCGTCGTGGCACCAGCAGGCGCTGCGTTCGCAGGCGGTCGCGGCTCGCACGTACGCCGCGTGGCAACGCGCGCAGAACCCTCGGCGCTACTACCAGATCTGTGACACGACTGCGTGCCAGGTGTACGGGGGAGCCGGCGCCGAGCAGGCGACCAGCAACGAGGCGGTGCAGGCCACCGCACAGGCGATCTTGACCTCCGGCGGCAAGCCGGCCTTCACTCAGTTCTCCTCCTCCTCCGGCGGTTGGACGTCGGCAGGAAGCATGCCCTACCTGCCCGCCAAGCGGGATCCCTACGACGGCTTCGCCGGCAACCCCGTCCACAGCTGGACGGTCCAGGTGAGCGCGTCGACGCTGGAGCGCTCCCACCCCGAGATCGGCAAGCTGGTGGCGCTGCACGTGACCAAACGCGACGGCCACGGTCGGTGGCGAGGTCGCGTGCTGCAGATCAGGCTCGAAGGGACCAGCGGGACGGCGTACCTCACCGGGGATGACTTCCGGTGGCAGTACGGCTTGCGGTCGAACTGGTTCAGCATCGAGCCCACCCCGATCATCGTTCGGTGGAGGGACCTCGGCGGCTCGAAGTCCTTGCTCGGCGAACCCACGTCGGGCGAGTACGGCGTGGACTCGGGCGCGGTGCAGGAGTTCACCGGCGGCCGGGTTTACTGGACCTCAGGGACCGGTGCCCGCGAGGTGCGGGGCCGGCTGCTTCAGGTGTATCGCCTATGGGGCGGGCCAGGCTCCTCGCTGGGCTGGCCGGTCAGCGGCGTTCAGAACGCTGCCGACGGCGGCTACAAGACGAAGTTCCAGGGCGGCCGCATCTACGCCAAGGCCGGCCCGGGTGCCCATGTCGTGTACGGCCACATCCTCCGCCGCTGGGCTCAGGAGCAGTATGCCTCGGGCAAGCTCGGGTACCCGACCACGGACGTGCACGCCATCAACGGTGGGCAGCGTTGCACGTTCCAGCACGGCACGATCACCTGGAACCGGGCGAGCAACTCGTTCACGGTGACGCGCAGCGGCTAGCACCGCATCACCGGCCCAGCTCAGTGGTCCCAGCTCAGTCGGCGATGTCGCAGACGACGGCGCCGCTGGTGACGGTGCTGCCGACCTCGGCGGCGAGGTTCTGCACAGACCCGGCCTTGTGGGCGTGGATCGGTTGCTCCATCTTCATCGCCTCGACCACGATGACAACATCTCCTTCGGCGACCTGCTGACCCTCCTCGACGGCGACCTTGACGACGGTGCCCTGCATCGGGGCGACGAGTGCGTCCCCGCTCACCGCTGGCCCAGCCTCCTTGCGCGTAGTCCGTTTGGCCGGCCTCTGGGCGGGGCCGGCCGCTGCTGCGGCCAGGCCGGCGGGCAGCGACACCTCGAGCCGCCGGCCGCCGACTTCGACGGTGACGGTCTCACGTTCGGCCGGTTCTGCCGTGTCGCTGTCGCCGGCGTACGGCTCGATGGTGTTGTCGAACTCGGTCTCGATCCAGCTGGTGTGGACGCCGAAGGCGTCGCCGTCACCGACGAACGCCTCATCGTCGACCACCCGGCGGTGGAAGGGGATCACGGTCGGCATGCCGTCGACCACGAACTCATCAAGAGCACGGCGGGAGCGTTCCAACGCCTGCGTACGGTCGCGCCCCGTCACGATCAGCTTGGCGACGAGCGAGTCGAAGGCTCCAGGCACGGTCTCGCCCTGGTCGTAGCCGCCGTCGACTCGCACCCCAGGGCCGGACGGGGCGTGCCAACGGGTCAGCGTGCCGGGTGCCGGCATGAAGCTGCGACCCGCGTCCTCGGCGTTGATCCGGAACTCGATCGAGTGTCCCTCGGCCGCCGGGTCGTCGTACCCGAGCTCCTCTCCGGCGGCGATCCGGAACATCTCACGCACCAGGTCGATTCCCGTCACCTCCTCGCTGACCGGGTGCTCGACCTGAAGCCGGGTGTTGACCTCGAGGAAGGAGATCGTGCCGTCCTGGCCGACCAGGAACTCGCACGTGCCAGCACCGACATATCCCGCCGCGCCGAGAATCGCCTTCGACGAGGTCGAGAGCGTCTGACACTGCTCATCGGAGAGGAAGGGCGCGGGTGCTTCCTCCACGAGCTTTTGGTGCCTTCGCTGCAGCGAGCAGTCGCGGGTCGACACCACCACGACGTTGCCATGCTGGTCGGCGAGGCACTGGGTCTCGACGTGACGTGGCTTGTCGAGATAGCGCTCGACGAAGCACTCGCCCCGTCCGAACGCGCTGACCGCCTCGCGCACGGCCGACTCGTACAACTGGGGAATCTCCTCCTCTGTGTGCGCCACCTTCAGTCCGCGTCCGCCTCCGCCGAACGCCGCCTTGATCGCGATCGGTAACCCGTGGTCGCGGGCGAACGCCACGACCTCGTCGGCGTCCTTGACCGGGTCCGCGGTGCCTGCCACCAGGGGCGCACCGACCTGCTGCGCGATGTGGCGAGCCTGGACCTTGTCGCCGAGGGAGTCGATCGCCACCGGTGGCGGCCCGATCCAGGTGAGACCGGCGTCGACGACGGCCTGGGCGAAGCCGGAGTTCTCCGCGAGGAAGCCGTAGCCGGGATGGACCGCGTCGGCGCCGGACGTGGTCGCGACGCCGATGAGCTTCTCGATGGACAGGTAGGTGTCGGCGGGGGTTGTGCCGCCCAGTGCGTGTGCCTCGTCGGCCAGCCGCACGAACAACGCGTCGCGATCGGGGTCGGCATACGTGGCGACGCTGCCGATGCCGGCGTCTTTGCAGGCGCGGATGACGCGGACCGCGATCTCACCACGGTTGGCGACCAGGACCTTGGTCAGCTGCGGCACGGAAGTCTGCTCCTCGCGTTCAGCAGGGGTACGACTCGTGAGTCTAGGACGAACCGGCGACCTGGTGCCTCGTCCTGTTGAGACCGGCCCCGCGCCTGCTGACGGCGGATGGATGCTGCTGACAGCGGACCCTACGTTCATTGTGGACGCGAGCCGCTGACCTTTGGCCGAAGTCGTCGGCGCATCACCACCCGGGTCTGGGACCTACGGACCACCTCGTTGAAGCCCGCTTGCTCGTAGAGGCTGCGGGATCCGAAGAACATGAAGTC
>JACCVZ010000061.1 GCA_013697905.1 Nocardioidaceae bacterium | reverse complement strand
CAGCTGACCGAAGCGGAGCTTGCTGCTCGACTGGAGCAGCCGTGCGTGCCCGGCTCCGACATCTCCGCGTTTATGTCACCGGATGACTACCGCTAGACCGCGCATTAAGGAGTTCTGATTAGCTCGTCCGGCCGCTGGTGCAGGCATGACACTGATCCTTCCGGGTCATCAGCCTCCACCGAACCCGGGGTGGATCAAGCTACCTCCGGAACTCCTACGCCTGCCCCTCGGGGTCGGGTGCGAGCAGCCCGCAGTCGGCGCACTTCAAGTACCGCACCTGGTGCGTCGGGTTGCCCAGGCGGGAGTCGTCGACGACGAAGTCCTCGACATGCTCGTGTGGGCACTCATCCTGGGTGGCCATACCGGATTGTCAGCCGTGCTCACCGGGGCGCTCGACCCCGGCTGCGCGGCCTTGCCCCACCAGGCGGTCCCACATCTCGTAGTCGGTGTCACGTTTGGCGACGTACCGCGTGTCTTCGCTGGCTTCCTGGCCGCCAATTGCCTTGAACGGGCCGCGCTGGCGGTCGTTGAGATCGACGTAGACGCTGCCCTGCTCCAGGTGTATCCCGGCTTTCAGGATCGACAGCCGCTTGAGGTCGTCGCCGTCTAGTTCCGGCAGCTCCGTGCGCAGTTGCTTGTCGTCGGCCGCCGGCATGCTGTGGTCAACCTGTCCGCGGGACGGATCGGACACGAGATCGTCAGCGAACTCATCTGATCCGCGGCTGTGTGGCTTGGACCTGCTGGCCTCCTCACGTCGGACGTCGTGAGTCTGAGCGTGCCGCCCCTCGGGGCCGCCCTGTTCGGAGTAGGGCTGGCGGGCATCACCCGTGCTGTGGTCATCGTTTCTAGGCATGTCGCTCGCTCCTCTGGTGAGTTCTAGGCATGTCACATGACCCGACTGGGACCGTAACACCCAGCAGCTGGCGAGAGCACTGGCCGCTCTCGACGCGCTCGGCTGCTCGACGTGCCCGAGCCCGACCTGGCCGCCGACCAGCTCGTCTGGCTGGTGGTTGGGCGGTCCGCTCAACCGCCTCTCGCTCCACGCCGGCGCCCGTCGGCCCTCGACACGGCGGCTGCAAGCGGTCGCCGAGGAAGCGGTGGAAACCTTCCTGTGCCGCTACGGCCGCCCAAGCGCGCGGTGAGGGCCGCGCGAACTGCTCGACGCAGCCTGGTCAACATCCAACACCTGCGAGTAGTGCCCGCGCCCAAGCGACTGGGTCAGCTCCTACCGGTGCACATCGCCCAAGGAGCCACCACCGGACGTCCCGCACGCAACTGATCGGCCGCCGCCGCATGCAGGCGCGCGTCGTGAACACATCCGTGGGTCCCGTCGAGGTCGCGCTCACGCCTGGCGTGGGAGAAGTTGTTCTGTGTTTCCCCGGCGGCCACACTATGGCGGCTACACCACTGTGTGCCGGCCTCTATATCGAACTGGGCTATCCGCCTCATCGAGACCGGCGCCGAGAGCCACTTCTTCTGGCTCGGGGCGAAGAGGCAGACCGTCTCGGACGCGATCCGCCACTTATGGCCGACTAAGCCCAACGGGTCATGAATTGTCTCCACGGAACTCGGAGGAACCTGACCGCCCGCCGTTCGCCGCAAGCCGATCCGTTGCGAGACACCACTTGCTTCCCGCTGGGCTCGCTTACGGGGCGGCGGTGTCTTTGTTCGTATGCATGCGGCGGACGCGCCTAGCGTTGAGACGTGACTTCTTGGCCTGCCTCGGCTCCGGACGTGCTTGAGCTCCCGTCGGGCCTGCTCGTTCGAGGGCGCGCTCTCGGGCGTCCGTTGTCGGCGGGGCCGCTGCCAGACTTCGGCGTCTACCTCACTCGCGAGCCGTCACCTACGTGCGTGAGCACTGCGGCCCCCGGGCGGTCGAAACGCCCTGGCAGCGGCGGTTCGTTACGCGCTTCCGTTGATTGAACGTCGCGTCGGTAGCGGATCGCCGAACGAGACACGCGTCGAGCCCCGCGACGGTCCTGACGATCAGGACGAGCGAAGGAGCAACTCGGTCCTCTCCGCCAGCTGTGCCACGGGCAGTCGTCCATCGAGCATGCGGGTGCCCCCACGACGGAGCAGCGGCTCGACCTCTTGGACGTACCGGGTGATCTCGACGCGCTCCTTCGCCGTCCGGCCGTACGGGTTGGTTGATCGGACGGTGACCCGATGGAGGAGGACGTCGAGCGGCGCAGTCAGGAGCACGACGTGCTCGAAGCGGTCGTAGAAGTGGACCTGGTTCGACACCGTCCCGGAGACCGCCATCGTCGGGTGCGCCGCCAGCAGCGCAGCCATGCGAGGTTCGTCGCAAGTCCCGTCGGGAAGCTCCCACCCGCCGTGGTCGGTGTCCACGGTGACGTGACCTCGACGCTTCAACTCGTCAAGAAGCGTCGTCTTGCCGGCACCCGACATGCCCGTCACGAGGACTCGAGCCACGCTGTGAGCCTAACTGCCCACGAGAGCCATACCCGATGTCCCATAGGGACCCCATGCGGCAATGAGAGGGCTCGGCGCTGTCAGGGCTGGCCGGTGAGTCGCCAGGATCCGGGTGAAGCTGGCGCGGTCGTCGCCGAGCACGCTGAAGTATTCGCCACCCCCGCGCCGCCCGAGCGCTCCCTGACCCAGGAAGTCCAACGCCGCTCTGGGGCGCCGATCACTGCCCAGACGACCGTGACGTCGGCGCCGATGGCCGAGAGCGCGCCGACGACGTCGAAGCGTCGCGTCGGCCGGTGTCGGGCACAGCGCAGCAGCCCGTCGGCGACGATCTCGAGCAGGGGGCGAGGACCCCGTCGCTTGACAGGTGCTCTGTGGTGCTGTCCCTGGGGGAAGGCCGGGCACTACTTCGCACGACGTGCGCGACCGCACATTTCTGTGCAAGATCGCCCGCCTGCGGTTGTGCAGTCTTCATTGCGTCTCGACACTGCAGTTCCAGGCGGTACTCGAGTCGTGTCAGGACACGAGCGCTGGGGGCATCAGCCCCTGGCGTTGCGGCGACATCGCCTCACGGCGTGCGCTACTGATGGTCTCCCACGCTTTTGCTGCCTGTGCGGCGTACTGCCGCGCCAACGCCAGCGCGTCGACCGTAAGTGTCTCCGGGCCGGTGGAGTAGAGGTTCAGCGCGCCGACGGTTTGGTCGGACCAGCGCAGGGCGAGGGCCGTCTGAGCGCGGATACCGAGAGGCTGGAGGTGCGATCCGTAGTCGGCCCAGCGGAGGTCCGCTCGCAGGTCGCTGGAGCGGACCAGCAGCTCACCTCGCAGGACGGCCATGGTCGGCCCCTGACGCAACGAGTACTGCAGCGAGTCGGCGCTCAGCGCCAGTGGATCAGTCGACCCCACGCTGCTCAGGGAACGATCGTCGGCCACCACCGTGATGGTGACGTAGTCGACTCCGGCCACCGTGTCGCGGGCAGCGTGAGTGACCCACGACATTGTCTCGTCGGCATCCGAGCTCAGCGCGGCGAGCAAGCCGGTCGTTGGCGTGGTGGTCATCGCCTCATCCTTTGAAGGTCAGCTAGCTGATGCGTGCAGGCATGTCGTCGGGCGGCGGTTCCCCGGCGGTACGCCGTGCTCAGTAAAACAGAAGATGAGCTTACAGCGTATGCGGAAACTTATGCAAAATTGCACGGATGACGTCACCCCCTCGGTAGGCGCTCAACCAGGTACTGTCCCCAGATGGTGACAACTTGTGCATAACTTCCGACTCCGACGCGCCTCTCCAGGAGCGGTCGGGTGACGCCGACCGCCGGCAGGGAGCCTGCGCACCCGGAGGGGCTCTCCATCCGAGAAGCCAGCCAGCTGCTGCACATTCCCGCGGCCACGATCCGGTCGTGGGAACGTCGGTACGGCGTCCCGCCCATCGGTCGGAGCAGTGGTGGGCACCGGCGGTTCTCTCCCGGCGACCTGCTGGCGTTGCGTCAGCTGCGCGACGAGATCTCCCGCGGGCGACGTGCAGCAGACGCGGCTGCACTCGTGAAGGCAGCGGCCGGCAGTCGCTCGCCCCATCAAGTGTTCATCGACGGCTTCCTCCAGGCGGCTTATGCGCTCGACCCCCGAAGCGCCGACCACGTGCTCGAGCATGCTCGAGGACAGCTGGGGCTCGACACAGCGGTGTGCGGGGTGATGTTGCCGGCGATGCGTCAGATCGGGCAGTGGTGGGAGAGCGGCCGCTGCGACGTGGCCCACGAGCACCTGGCCACCGAGGCGTGCAGGGCGTGGCTCAACCGATTGCTCTTCACCGGGCCCGTTCCCTGGCAACCGGAGACGTTGATTCTCACGTGTGGGCCACGCGACTTCCACACCCTCGGCCTGGAGTCCATGGGTGTGCTGCTGCGACATCGTGGCTGGAGCTGTCGAGTTCTGGGCGCCCGCCTGCCGGCCGGCTCGCTCGTCACGGCGGTCCGGGGCACCGGCGCGGTCGCTGTCATCATGGTGTCGCACCTGTCGGTGGGGCGCCGCCCGGCCGCAGACGCGCTGCGAGCGGTGCAGCCCACCGGAGCCATGCTGTTCTATGCCGGCAACGCGTTCATCTCACCTCACTCGCGCCGGGCGGTTCCTGGGACGTACCTTGGCGAGGATCTCGTCCAGGCCGCGGAGACCGTCGGTTCGGCGCTACTCGAAGTCAGGCGTGCCTGATGCAACGGGTTGCCCAGGGTCGGGCCTCCAGCCGAGCCGCGCCGATATCGTTTCCGCAAACATCGCACGAACCGTAGCTGCTGTCCGAGATCTTGTCTTCCGCCCGCCGGACCTCTGCGAGCAGGACCTGCAGCTTGGCGTGAGCAGGTACGGCGGACAGCCGGTCCACGGCTTGGCTGGTGCCTTCGCCTATGCGTTTGCCGAACGATATGTTGCCGAGCTCTTCGGGCGCGCTCATCTGGGCAAGCTGATCTTCGAGCTGCCGCCGCTTGGCCGCGAGCCCAGCCGCCTGATGTGCTCGCTCGTTGTCCATCTGGCGATGCTGCCAGATCGTCCGACGCCGTGCTGCCAACTCCGCGCGTACGGCGAAATCTGCCGTCGTCGAGGGTTACCGAGATGATGGTCTCACTCAAGCAGCTCCCCTAGGAGGACGCATGTCCCACAAGATCTTCGTGAATCTCCCCGTCAAGGACCTCGCCCAGTCGATCGAGTTCTTTCGTCAGCTCGGATTCGAGTTCAACCCACAGTTCACCGACGAGACGGCTACCTGCATGATCGTCAGTGACGAGGCCTTCGTGATGCTGCTGGTCGAAAGCCGCTTCAAGGACTTCACCAGCAAGGACATCTGTGACTCGTCGTCGCAGACCGAGGCCATCTTCGCGCTGTCCGCCGACACCCGTGAAGAGGTCGACGAGCTCGTCGACAAAGCGGTCGCCGCCGGAGGGCAGCTGGCCAACGACCCGATCGACGAAGGCGTCATGTACGGCAGGAGCTTCGACGACATCGACGGGCACTCCTGGGAGGTGTTCTGGATGGACCCGGCTGCGGTCCAATAGCGGCCAGCAAAGACTTGCCCTAGGCGGGCCGACCGCGATCAGACATCGCCGCGAGGCGGCCCGTCGACGTTCCCCGCTTCCCCCGTGCACGTCTGGCCGAACGGGCCGTGCATAGGGTGCGGGGATGACCGCTGAGCTCTCGTTCCCTCGCCAGTACGCCCGCACCTTGCGCTTCACTCTCGGGGAGCCGCGGTCCTTCACTGTTTCGTCCGACGGGTCACGGATCGCCTTCGTGCGCTCAGCAGCCGGCACTGACCCCCTGAACAAGCTGTACGTCCTCGACCTCGAAGGCGCGACGACCAACGAACGTGTTGTCGCGGACCCCAACCGCCTGCTGCACGGCGACCCAGAAGAGCTGACACCGCAGGAGCGGGCCAGGCGTGAGCGCAGCCGCGAGAGTGCAAGCGGCATCGTCGCGTTCAGCGCGGACGAGGCACTCGAGGTGGCTGCCTTCGCACTCTCGGGCCGGCTGTTCGCCGCACGGTTGACCACTGGTGAGGTGGCCGAGCTCGCGGTTGACGGACCGGTAGCCGATCCGCGCCTCTCTCCCGACGGCCGCCATATCGCCTACATCGCGGATGGCATGCTCCATGTCGTCTCGGCCGACGGCTCCGGCGACGCGACGGTGGCCGAGGACGACGACGCCGAAGTCAGCTGGGGGCTGGCTGACTTCATCGCCGCGGAGGAGATGGATCGACACCGCGGATACTGGTGGTCACCCGACAGCGATCGGCTGCTCGCGGAGCGCGTCGACAACACGCCGGTACGACGCTGGTGGATCAGCGACCCCTCCGCTCCGGCGACCCCGCCGACCGCGGTCCGTTACCCCGCAGCCGGCACCGCGAACGCTGCCGTATCGCTGGCCCTGATAGGGCTAGACGGCTCCCGCACGAACGTCGAGTGGGACCGCGCCGCGTACCCGTATCTCGCCAAGGTGAGCTGGACTCGGGGGAAGCCGCCGTTGCTCCTGGTTCAGGCTCGCGACCAACGGAGCCAGCTCATCCTGCGTGTCGACGTTGCCACCGGCGACACCGACATCCTGGACGCAGAGCACAGTGACACGTGGATCGAGCTGATCCCCGGCGTACCGACGTGGTCGCCCGACGGACGGGTCGTGCATGTCGTCGACGTTGATGACACCCGCGTCCTGACCATCGATGGAGCAGCGCTGACGGGTCCAGATCTGCACATTCGGGGCGTCCTCGACGTCGACGACGACTCCGTGCTGCTGCGGGCATCCCAGGGCGAGACGGCAGCCGAGGAGGAGATCGGCGAAGTGCACGTCTACCGAGTCAGCGAGCGCGGTGTGCTGCGCGTCTCGGACTCACCCGGCGTCCACGACGCCGTGCGTTGCGGTCAGACCACCGTTTTGACGTCCCGCAGTCTCGACCGCGCGAGTCAACGGGCGCGGGTCATCAGCGGCGGCGCCGTCGTCGCCGAGGTCTGTTCGTACGCCGAGAAACCGGTGCTGTCCCCGCGACCCGAGCTCGCCCGGACGTCTGCGCGACGTATCCCATCCGCCATCTTGATGCCGACGGGGTACCGGGCAGGCGACGAGCGGCTGCCGGTGCTGATGGATCCGTACGGTGGCCCGCACGGGCAGCGGGTGACAGCGGCGGCGGGAAGCTACCTGACATCGCAGTGGTTCGCTGACCAGGGGTTCGCCGTCATCGTTGCCGACGGCCGCGGCACACCTGGCCGATGCCCGTCGTGGGAGAAGGCGGTGCACCAAGACCTGGCAGGCGTCAGCGTGAACGACCAGGTCGAGGCGTTGCACGCCCTCGCGGATCGCTACCCGCTGGACCTCGGTCGGGTGGCGATCCGCGGATGGTCCTTCGGGGGTTACCTTGCGGCGCTCGGGGTGCTCCGCCGCCCCGACGTCTTCCATGCAGGCATTGCCGGAGCACCCGTGACGTACCAGTGGTTCTACGACACCCATTACACCGAGCGCTACCTCGGACACCCGCACGCCCACCCAGAGGTGTACGCCGCGAACTCGCTCGTCACCGACGATGGGTTGTCCGGGGCAGCCGAGCCCCACCGCCCACTCATGATCGTCCACGGGCTTGCCGACGACAACGTCGTGGTAGCCCACAGTCTGCGGCTGTCGTCAGCCTTGCTCGAGGCCGGTCGGCCACACGAGGTGCTGCCGCTCACCGGTGTGACGCACCTGGCGACACAGGAACAGGTGGCCGAGAACCTCCTACTCCTGCAGGTCGACTTCCTCCGGCGGTCCCTTGGCCTGGCCGCCTCGGCGCGGGCCTGAGCGGCCACGAGCCGAGTCGCGCCGCGCCCAGTCATCGTCGTTCGATGCACATGGCACAGCGAGGCGTGCCGACACGATGCAGGGAGGGCACGCCCCGCTGGTCGCCCCCTTCGTCAGGCGTTGGTTGGGGAGGATCCGATCACTTGGTGTTGACGGTGATCTTGGCGACACCCACCAGTAGGCCAGCCTTGACCGCGTCGGTCTTGAAGGTCTGGTTCAGCAGGCCAGCAGCGTCTGCTGAGATGGTGACCTTGGTGCCTGCCAGAATGGCGGTGTTGTTGGGGCCGGTCTGCAACGGCTTCAGCGTGCGGCCGTCAAGGTTGAACAGCTGTGCGTGAGGAGCCGCTTCCTTGCCGTTGACGAGGACGTCGCCGAACAGCTTGGACGAACCGGGGTCGACCTCGAAGTTGGTCAGCTCGACCTTGGTCGCGCCGGCCGTCAACGAGAGTCCGCTTCCGTCGTGCTCGATGAGGCCCTGCACATAGGGGTCGATGCTGCCCGGCTTGTAGTACGTGACGTTGCCGCCGGTGATCGGGAAGGTCACGGCTCCGTCTGCCAAGGTGGCGTCGCCCACGACGCCGGGCGTCAGCTTGAGGCTGGTGAGGGCGTCGACGAATCCCTGGTCGAGAGTCACCTGAGTGCTGTCGCCGCTCAAGTTGTCGATCTTGGCGGCGGGGGAGGGCTTGCTGTTGCCACTGTCGGCGGCGTCACTGCTGGAGCAGGCTGCCAGCGGGAGCGACAGCGCGGCGACAGCGGTCGCCCCGACGACTACCTTGAAGATGCGGGAGGTGCGAAGCATGAGGGTGGTTTCCTTTTCCGTTGGTTGCGGTCACGGGGGATTCGTCGCTCGCACGGTCGAGGAGGGAACATCTCAGAAAACTCATAGGAAGATCACGCAGAGTGACCGGCGTCACTCGAGGCGGCGGAGCCGTTCGTTCAGCCCGCCGCCCAACAGCTGGACGGTCAGCCAGTCGACTAGCCCACCTCCGTACGTCGCCAGGGGTCCGGCGGGATGGCCGAGGTCGAGGCGAAGCCGCAGGTGTAGCCGGCTGGCGCCGCGTCGCGGCTCGAGCACCAACGCCCAGGTGAGACGCAGCGGCGGGCGAGCCACGCCTCGGCGCGCCGAGCGGGCACGCTCGGACCAGTACACGAGGTGCTTGGGCCGCTCGATCTCGAGGACTTCGAACGAGGGGCTACCCGGTCCCCAGTCGGGAATCGCGTCACCGACCTGCAGCCCTTGCCAGCGGCTCCCGATGCCGCGGGCGGCGCGGCGTGACCGCGGCACGACCATCTCGACGACGTGCGGGAGATACCATCCGGCCCGATCCTTGCCGAGCTGCTCCAGCCATGGCCAGACCTGCTCTGGTGTTCCGGCGAGATCGAGCATCCGGTCCAGCACAACGTCTGCCCCGGGCAGGACATCGTCGCCGGGGAGCCGGCGCCCGGCTCCCAGTCCACTCATGGCCAGACGGTAGTGCAGGGGCGGAGCCGTCCCACGAGCGGCATGATGAGGGCCGTGACAGAGCCCCACGACACGCCACCTACCTCGCTCGGATCGTTGGCGTCGCTGCCCGCGCTCGACCACCCCGAGCTACTCGCGCCCAGGGTGGCGAGTGCGCTGGCGGGCTGGTTGCACGGACACGAGGTGGCCGTTGTCGCGATCGATCCCGATCTCGCCGACACCGCAGCGCTGACGAAGGCATACGACGTACCACTGTCCGCCTCGGCGAACTGTGTGGTCGTCGCCGGCAGACGCGGAGGCGAGGAGCGCATCGCCGCGTGTGTGGTTCGTGCTGATACCCGGGCCGACGTCAACAACGTGGTCAAGCGACGTCTCGACGTACGCAAGGCGTCGTTCCTCCCAACGGAACGTGCGGTCGAGGAGACGGCCATGGAGTACGGCGGCATCACGCCCGTCGGGCTCCCGACCGGCTGGCGGCTGTTGCTGGACGCAGAGGTCATCGACATCCCAGTGGCGATCATCGGCAGCGGAGTACGCCGGTCGAAGCTGCTCCTGGCCGGCCGGCACCTGGCCGAGCTGCCATCGGCCGAGGTCGTGCACGACCTGGCGGTCTGACGCATGTGTTCAAGCGTCTCGTCGCAGACAGCGCCAGGGTGGACTGATGAACTCTGTTGCTGACCGTTATCGGCGTCTGAGCGCTGCGATGACGAAGACGATCTCCGCTGTCCCGGACGGTGAGGATGCCCGGGAGCAGGACAAGCTGCTCGCCTACTCGGTCGCGACACCGGAACGTGACCGTTCAGCCTAGGCAACCGTTCGGCGGCCCAGGCAGTGGCGGGGGCGAGCGGTATGTCGATTCGCGTCTGGTGCCCTACTTCGATGTGGGCTGAGAGGCCTCGTGCCGCACCATGGGGCGTCGCATCACAGCGCGTGAAGGGGATGAATTCCTGGTGCGCTTTGGAGGTGTTCTCCTGCCGCGGCAAAAGCCTGACCGACGTGAGCGGACTGCAGGTGGGCGTCCAGATCCTCCTGACCACTCCAAGACTCCAGCGTGACGAACGTGCCAGCCGCGGCAACCGACTCGTAGAGGTCGTAGGACTGACAACCAGCTTCGTCGCGTGTCGGCGCTACCAGGGCGTTGAGCGCATCCCGCACGACCTGCTCCGAACCCGGCTTCGCCGTGATGACGGCGACGACCTTCAACTCTCCCGACATGGGGCTCCTCTCGTGACGATGGTGAGGCTCACGCTACGGCCTCGCCCGCGAGCCGGTACACGCGTTGCGGCAAACCGGCGCAGTCGGAGCGTCACGACCCGTGACCGCCATCACCTCTGGTGCGGTGAGTCGACGTCCCCGCCTCGGGAACCTCCGCACCGGCGCAAAGGGGCGGGCGTCAGTCGTGATCTCGGTCACGCGCCGCCAGCTTGCGCACGATCATCAACAAGGCCACGACGAGCACGACGCCGATCAAGGCGAGAACGATGAGCGTGCTACTCATGTGCATGTCCATGGAGTCGAACATCTGGGCCACCTTCTGCCCGCGCCGGGCTCTTCGAGCGTAGGGCCTGCAGGCCGTGAGAACCCTTACGGAACGGTGACTACGAGACGCGGCGATTTACGTCGCCGCGGCCAGGGCGGGAACATTGTGATGCTGTGGCGGGTTGGCATGGGCATGCCATTAACGGGTGACTACGAGCCAAGCCCGTCGACCTGGGTCCGCGACCAGGTCGAGAAGTACGAGAGCTCAGGCGGCACCGAGGCTACGACGATGCGGGGGATGCCCGTGGTCATCCTCACCACTCGCGGCGCCAAGTCTGGCAAGCTCCGCAAGACGCCGCTGATGCGCGTCGAGCACGACGGCAGGTATGCGGTCGTCGCGTCGTTGGGTGGGGCTCCGAACAACCCGGTCTGGTATCACAACGTCGTCGCCACCCCCGATGTCGAGCTGCAGGACGGCCCAGTGCGGCAGGACATGATTGCGCGCGAGATCACCGGAGACGAGAAGGCGGACTGGTGGCACCGCTGCGTCGACGCTTTTCCCGACTACGCCGACTATCAGCGCAAGACCGACCGCGAGATCCCGGTCGTCGTGCTGGAGCCCGTCAGCTGAGCCAGTTCGGGCGCAGCGGGAAGTTCGCCTCTCCCGTGGCGGAGACCTTGACCGCCAGCACCTGGTGCAGCTGCACCTCGTTGGTCTCGAACCCGTAGCGCGATCCCGCCATGTAGAGGCCCCAAACGCGGGCCCGACCCTCGCCGACGTCGGCGACGCACGAGTCCCAGTGCTCGACCAGGTTGGCGCACCAGTGCTTCAGCGTCAGCGCGTAGTGCTCCCGGAGATTCTCCTCGTGCCGCACCTCGAAGCCGGCGTCTTGGGCATCGGCGATGATGCGGCCCGCGCCGATGAGCTCCCCGTCCGGAAACACGTAGCGGTCGATGAACGCACCGGTCGTCACCCGGACATTGTTGCGCGGGCGGGTGATGCTGTGGTTGAGGAGCCGACCGCCGTCACGCAGCTTGTCGCGGAGGAACCCGAAGTACGGCGGGTAGTTGTGGACGCCGACGTGCTCGAGGAGCCCGATGGAGCTGACGGCGTCATACTGCTCACCGGGGGTGTCCCGGTAGTCACCGTGGACGATCTCGCCGCGATCGGCAAGCCCGTCGCGTTCAAGCACCAACTGGCCCCACTTCGCCTGCTCGGCGCTGAGAGTGACGCCGACGGCGGAAACTCCGTAGTGCGCGACGGCGTGGCGCACCATGCCGCCCCAGCCACAGCCGACGTCGAGCAGACGCATGCCGGGCTCGAGGCCCAGCTTGCGACACACCAAGTCGAACTTCTCGGCCTGCGCCTCCTCGAGGGTCGCCTCGGCAGTCGGAAAGACCGCGCAGGTGTAGGCCATCGACGTCCCGAGAACCTTTGCATAGAAGGAGTTCGACACGTCATAGTGGTGCTGGATCGACTCGGCGTCGCGCTGCCGCGAGTGTCGTAGCCCTTCGGCCACCCGCCTCCAACGGGGCGTCGCCTCCTGCCGGGGCGGTTCCGGGGGAACAAGCCGTCGCCAACCCATCACCCTTACCAGCGTCGCGAGCTCGGCGGCGTTCGGCCGGCGTCCGCGCCATCGGCCGAGAAGCTGCAGGGCGGGGTAGGGGTCCCCAGGGTGCACCCCCTCGAGCGCGAGGTCGCCCGCGACGTACGCCCGCGCCATCCCGAGGTCGCCGGGGGCGGTGGCGAGGTAGCGCAGCCCGCGCTCGTTGTTGAGCCGCATCGTCACGGGGGAGTCGGCCGGGCCGAAACCACTTCCGTCATACGCCTCGAACCTGACCGGCGGCGAGCCGTCGGTCAGGGTGCTCACCATGTCAGCGATCTTCATCGTCGTCGCACCGCCTTGTCGTAGAGCCCAGTGAGCCGGTTGCCGTGGTCATAGCGTCGCTTCACCCGGTGGTAGGTCGCGCCACCGTAGAGCTTGTAGAACCGGTCCTCGTCGTAATAGGCCTCGGAGTACAGGGACTTGTGGCCGTCGCGGTCCGCCACGGCGGCCTCGATCAGGGCGTTGACGTCACCGTCGACCTTGCCTGGCGCGATTGGCACCGTGCCCCAGAAGCCGGCGTTGACGTAGGTCGTGTCTGGCCGTAGCGGGTACAGCGGCCAACGACGTGCGGTCTCGACACTCCCGCAGCCGCGCAGCCGGATCGGACACAGCCAGACCGGTCGCATCGCGACGTGCTCGTCGAACCAGCGCAAGAAGTCAGCGATGTGCTCAACCGGGATCTCGACGTCCTGGACGACGCGCTCGCGCTCGGGTTGGCCGCGCCATCGGGCGATACGCCGCGTCACGCCGTAGCGGCTCTCCAGACCGACGATGCGGTGGTAGACGTCACTGCGGCGATAGCGGGCAGGCCACAACCTGCGAGCGAGCGGATGCTGCGCGCCGAACGCCTGAGAGCACCAGAACCAGTCGGTGTCCCAGCGCCACAGGTAGTCATGGACAGTGAGCACGTCGCGGCTGCGTTCTCGGATCGACCGGTAGTAGATCTGTTGGCCCGTGTAGTCGCTCGCGGTGAGTAGTCCCGACTCGCTGATGTCGTCGACGAAACGCCCCAGAGTCAGGTAGGTGTCCCCAGGCTCGAACATGACGCCGTCGAGGAACTCGACCAGCTCGCCCCCCCACTGGTGGCTGGTGCTGATCTCCTCCACGGCAGCGGCCAGCTCTGCGGGGTCGTCGAAACGCAGATGCCGCAGCGCGACGTAGGCACTGACGGGTTGGAGCTCGACGCGCAGCCGAACGGCGTAACCCAGGCTGCCGTAGGAGTTGGGGAAGGCGAAGTAGAGGTCCGAGTGCTCGTTGCTGGCTGATGCCGTGACCATCTCACCGTCTCCGGTGAGGACATCCATCTCAACGACGGACTCGTGCGGCAGCCCGTGCCGAAATGACGTCGACTCGATGCCCAGGCCGGTGACGGCGCCGCCGAGCGTGATCGTCTTCAGCTGCGGCACCACGAGCGGCATCAAGCCCCACGCGAGAGTCGCCGCGACGAGGGTTTCGTAGGTGCACATCCCCTGCACGTCGGCGGTGCGTGCGTCGGCGTCGACATCGATCACGCCGTTGAGGCGGGCGACATCGAGCCCGGGTCCGGCCATCGTGGCGCGCGGCCGGAAGAGGTTGGAGGTCGGCTTCATCAGCCGAACGGGGGCACCGGGTGCAAGTGAGCGGTACGACGCCTGCAGCACTGCGACGGCAGCCGCGTGCTCGGTGGCCGGCGTCCGTGATCCCTCCACGTGCGCACTCTATCCGGCGTGCTTGGCGGGACCCGACCAGATATCGTCGACCGATCGCGACGGCCCTAGAGTGGCAACCGCTCGCGAAACAGCAACCAAGGAGTGGTATGACGACGCCCACCGGCGCGGCTGGTGCGACCCTCGCGGCCCAGCTCTACGAGGTTGCGCACCTGACAGGAGAGTTCCTTCTGCGGTCCGGTGTCACAGCGACGGAGTACTTCGACAAGTACCAGTTCGAGGCCCGACCCGACCTGCTGCGGCAGGTTGCCACCGCGATGGTGCCGCTCATCCCATCAGGTACTCAGGTGCTGGCAGGGCTCGAGCTCGGGGGTGTCCCGGTGGCGACGGCCCTTTCCCTTGAAACCGGGCTGCCCCTGGCGTTAGTGCGCAAGCAGGCCAAGAGCTATGGCACCTGCCGAATCGCAGAGGGTGCCGAGCTCAGCGGGCTGCAGGTGACGGTGATCGAGGACGTGGTCACGTCGGGCGGTCAGATTGTGCTCTCGACCAAAGACCTGCGTGACGCAGGCGCGAACGTCAGCCATGCGTTGTGCGTGATCGATCGCGAGACCGGCGGTGGCGCCGCGCTGAAGGAGGCAGCGGTGACCCTGGCGCCGCTGTTTCGCGCCGACGACCTCCGTTCCGCCGTCGGGGCCAGATGACATGATCAGTGAGGCAACCTTAGAGAGGCTGACGAGATGACCACCGTCACGACGGGACTCGACTGGGAACACCGGTTTGACGAGCTCCGACCCGAGCTCGTCGGTTACTGCTACCGGATGCTGGGCTCGGCGTTCGATGCGGAAGACGCGGTGCAGGACACGATGGTCCGCGCCTGGCGCGGCATCGAACGTTTCGAGGGCCGGGCGGCTCTGCGCTCGTGGCTCTACCGCATCGCCACCAACGTCTGCCTCGACATGCTGAACAGTCGCAACCGTCGCGCCCGGCCCATGGACCTCTCGTCGGCGGCTTGGCAGCCGGTCGAGGCGTCGCTGTCGGGTCGCCGACCAGAAGACACCTGGCTGGAGCCGATTCTCGACACCCAGGCACTGCCGTCGTCGAGCGACCCGGCTGACGTGACGGTCGGGCGGGAGTCGATTCGGCTGGCGTTCGTCTCGGCACTGCAGCTGCTGCCGCCGCGTCAGCGTGCCGTGCTGATCCTGCGCGACGTGCTGCGGTGGAAGGCCGACGAGGTCGCCGGTCTGCTCGACTCGTCGGTGGCGTCGGTCAACAGCGCCTTGCAACGAGCGCGCACGACGATCGAGGCGCATGCAACGCATGCACGGAGTGCTGGTGAAAGGTACGACCCTCTCGACGAGGAGCAGCAAGAACTGCTCTCCAAATATGTCGAGGCCTTCGAGAGCTACGACATCGCACGCTTCGTGTCCTTGCTGCACGAGGACGCCACCCAGAACATGCCGCCCTACGAGATGTGGCTCCAGGGTCGCGACGACATCGGCGCGTGGATGCTCGGCCCCGGCCATGGGTGCCGTGGGTCGCGGTTGCTGCCGGTCGTCGCCAACGGCGCGCCGGCATTCGCGCAGTACCGTGCCAGCGGCCCTGACGGCAGATACGAGCCGTGGGCGCTGCAGGTGCTCGAAGTGTCGAACGGGAAGGTTGTCGCCATCAGCTCGTTCCTCGACACCAGGCTGTTTGCGCGTCTGGGGCTGCCGGAGCGTCCTCACGGCTGAGCCGATTCGTGTCCTGTCACCCGTCCGGGTGTGGTGAGGCGCGGGTAGGCTGAGACGCCTGTCACGAGGACGAAGGGCTGGCGATGCAGGTCGATGAGTTCAACCGGCTGTCGGACAATGACGCTCGCGCCTGCATCCACGCCTGTCTGGATGTCGATCGGTGGGTCGACGAAGTTACGTCGGCACGGCCGTACGCTGACGTAGCAGCGCTCCTCAAGCAAGCCCGCGCCAGCGCGGAGAACCTCACCGACAACGAGCTCGACTCGGCGCTCAGCTGCCACCCCCGCATCGGAGAACGCTCGACCGCGGGAAGGCAGGAGGCGTCGTATTCAGCCGTGGAGCAGTCCGGGGTCGGCACCGCTGCCCACACCGTCGCCGGCCTTCGCGACGCCAACGCCCGCTATGAGGACCGTTTCGATCGTGTCTTCCTCATTCGTGCCGCCGGTCGGGACGGCGCCGAGATCCAAGCCGAGCTCGAGCGCCGCCTCGAGAACAGCGACGAGGCCGAACGCCGCGAGGTTGTCTCAGAGCTTCGTCAGATCGCTCTGCTGCGGCTGGAGCAGGTGGTGCAGCCGTGAGCATGGTGACCACGCACGTCCTCGACACCTCGCGCGGGGGGCCAGCCCGCAACGTCATGGTCGTGCTCGAGCAGGCGTTAGGCGATCCGCCGGTCCTCGCGACAGGGCTGACCGACACGGACGGCCGCGTCGACGACCTCGGGCCGAACGCCCTTGACACCGGCACCTATCGGCTCCGCTTCAACACCGGCGGCTACTTCGGCGAGACCGGAACGCCGACGTTCTACCCCGAGGTGGTCATCAGCTTCGAGGTGACCGGCGACCAGCACTACCACGTGCCGCTGCTGCTCAGTCCGTTCGGGTACTCGACGTACCGGGGGTCGTGAGGTGGGCATCGTGTTGGCCCGCAACCAGTACGGCAAGGCCGAGAACCGCGTCGTCCGCATCTTCCGCGACACTCCTCGCCACGCGATCCACGACCTCAACGTGTCGACCTCGCTGCGAGGTGACTTCGCGGCTGCACACACGGCCGGCGACCAGTCACATGTGCTGCCCACCGACACCCAGAAGAACACCGTCTTCGCCTACGCCAAGTCACAGGGTGTCGACCCGATCGAGGACTTCGCACTCGCGCTGGGCAGGCACTTCGTCGACGACGTCGAACCGGTGACCGGCGCGCGCATCGAGATCGACGAGTACGCCTGGGAGCGCATCGAGGTCGACGGTCGGCCGCATGACCACAGCTTTGTGCGCAAAGGCCAGGAGGTGCGGACCACGGCTGTCACCATCGACGGCGAGGGCAGCGACCAGCAGGTGTTCGTGGTAGCAGGACTTCGCGACCTCGTGGTGCTCAAGTCGACCGGCTCGGAATTCGCCGGCTTCCTGCGCGACGAGTTCACCACCCTGAACGAGACGCACGACCGGGTGATGGCGACGTCGTTGTCGGTTGGTTGGCGCTACTGCCATGCGGAGGTCACATGGCAGGCGTCGTACGACGCCATCCGTGCCGCCCTGCTGGAGCAGTTCGCCTCGGTACACAGCCTTGCCCTGCAGCAGACGCTCTACGAGATGGGCAGAACGGTGCTCGAACGTCGCCCCGAGGTGGCGGAGATCCGGCTGTCTGCACCCAACCTCCACCACTTGCTCGTCGACCTCGAAAGGTTCGGACTAGACAACCGTGGTGAGGTGTTCCACGCCGACGACCGTCCCTACGGGTTGATCCAGGCCGCAGTGCAGCGCGATGACTCCCCTGCCGCTGACCGGGCGTGGGAGACCATGGCCGGGTTCTGGTGAGGGGCGGCGGGACCCATGCCTGAGGAGATGCACCGGCTGACCGTCGAGGGAGGGTGCGGATGGAGTTCCTAGCGCCGACGACGCTGGCGGACGCCCTGGCGGCGAAGGCCGAGCACCCGGACGCGATGCCGATCCTCGGTGGGACCGATGTCATGGTCGAGCTGAACTTCGACCGGCACCGGCCGCCGGTGCTGCTCGACCTGACCCGGGTCCCCGAGCTCGCAGAATGGTCCCGAGACGACCGGCGGGTCCGCCTCGGCGCCGGCGTCAGCTACACCCGGGTCATCGACGAGCTCGGTCACGTGCTCCCCGGACTCGCGATGGCTTCCCGGACGGTCGGCTCTCCCCAGATCCGCAACCGCGGCACCGTTGGGGGCAACTTGGGTGCGGCGTCGCCGGCGGGAGACTCTCACCCGCCGTTGCTGGCAGGCGGCGCCGAGGTCGAGCTGGCCAGCCTCGCCGGCACCCGGACGGTGCCGATCGATGAGTTCTACGCCGGTGTGAAGAAGCACGTGGGGCGTCCGGACGAGCTGATCACTGCGGTGTACGTCGACGTACCCACAGGTCCTCAGCAGTTCAGCAAGATCGGCACCCGCAACGCGATGGTGATCTCGGTGTCGGCGTTCTCGCTGGCCCTGCACCCCGACCGCAGACGGGTGGGCACGGGCATCGGCTCCGCGGCACCGACGCCGCGTCGAGCGGCCGACGCGGAGACGTTCATAGCGGGCGCGCTCGATGACGACGGCCTGTGGGAGTCCAAGGGAGCGCTCCCCGACGCCCTGGCCCGCGAGTTCGGCGAGCGCGTCCAGACCGCCGCCTCACCCATCGACGACGTCCGCGGCACGGCTGCCTACCGGCTGCACTCGTTGGCCGTGATGGCTCGCCGGACCTTGGCGTGGGCCTGGTCCGACTACCAGGGAGGGACGAACGCATGAGAGTCACCATGACCGTCAACGACGAGCATCATGAGGTCGATGACGTCTGGGAGGGCGAGAGCCTCCTCTACGTCCTGCGAGAGCGAATGGGCCTGCCGGGTTCGAAGAACGCCTGCGAACAAGGCGAATGTGGGTCCTGCACCGTCTATGTCGACGGAGTGACTGGCTGCGCCTGCCTCATCGCCGCCGGGCAGGCTCAGGGCCATCACATCGTGACTGTCGAGGGGCTGGCGACCGAGGACGGGCTGCACCCGGTGCAGGAGGCGTTCATCGAGGCAGGCGCGGTGCAGTGCGGGTTCTGCACGCCGGGCCTGCTCGTGCAGACCGATGACCTGTTGCGCCGCGACCCGGAGCCCTCGGATGCCGAGATCCGTGAGGCGCTGGCCGGCAACCTCTGCCGCTGCACGGGTTACGAGAAGATCCTTGATGCCGTACGCCTGGCCGCGAGCCGGATGAAGCCCGAGCCGGGGACCCTGTCGTGACGACGGTCCTCGACGGGTGCGCGGTCGTCACGATGGACGCCGGCCGCTCGGAGTACGCCGTCGGGCACGTGATCGTCGACGGGCCGCGGATCATCACCGTCGGTGCGGGCTCGGCACCGGACGGCCTGCCCGACGCCGAGTACGTCGACGCGACCGGCTGCCTGGCCACCCCCGGCCTGGTGAACACCCACCACCATCTCTACCAGTGGGTGACCCGCGGCTTCGCCGTGGACGCCACCTTGTTCCAGTGGCTGACCACGCTCTATCCGATCTGGGCGTGCATCGACGAGGAGACGGTGCACGTGGCCGCCCTCGGCGGCCTTGGCCAGCTGGCCCGTACCGGCTGCACCACCACGATGGACCACCATTACGTCTTTCCCGCCGATGGAGGAGATCTGCTGGCCGCGGAGATCGAGGCGGCCCGCAGAGTCGGCCTGCGGTTCCTCCCGACCCGCGGCTCGATGGACCTCGGGCACAGCCAAGGCGGCCTCCCCCCCGACCATGTGGTGGAGGATCTCGACACCATTCTCGCCGCGACTGCGGCGGTCATCGACGCCTATCACGACCCCGGCCCGGACTCGATGTTGCGGATCGGTGTCTCACCCTGTTCGCCGTTCTCCGTCACCTCGAAGCTGCTCGAGCAGGCGGCCGCCCTCGCGCGCGACAGGGGCGTGCGGCTGCACACGCACCTCGCCGAGACGACCGACGAGGACACCTTCTGTCAGCAGACGTACGGATGCTCCCCTGTCCAGTACGTCGAGCAGCAAAGCTGGCTCGGTGACGACGTGTGGTTGGCTCACGGGGTCCACCTCGACGACGCCGGCATCGCGGCTCTCGCCGCAACGCAGACCGGGATCGGCCACTGCCCCTCGTCGAATGCCCGTCTCGGCGCCGGCATCTGCCGCAGCCGTGACCTGCGCGAGGCGGGAGTGCCCGTCGGGCTCGGCGTCGACGGGGCCGCCTCGAACGAGGCGTCTTCGCTGATCGAGGAGGTTCGCCACGCCGTCCTCTTCGCCCGGGCCGCCGGTGGCCCGGACGCAATGACGGTCCGAGCTGCGCTGGAGATGGCCACGATCGGCGGCGCGAGGGTGCTCGGCTGGGAAGACCAGGTCGGGTCGCTCGAGGCAGGCAAGCTTGCCGATGTCGCCCTGTGGCGGCTCGACACCTTGGCGCACGCCGACATCGCCGACCCGGTCACTGCGCTCGTTCTCGGATCTGCGCCGCCACTGGAGCTGCTGCTCGTGCAGGGCCGACCCGTCGTACGCCGAGATGAGCTGGTCACCATCGACGAGCAAGCGGTGGCCCGCGAGGTCCGCTCCGCCAGCTCCACCTTGCTGACCCGTGCAGGAGCGACGTCGTGACAATCCCCACCGAGGCCCCCACCGAGGCGCCCCCCGAGTCGCCGGCGGAGAC
Source organism: Nocardioidaceae bacterium (assembly GCA_013697905.1). GTDB lineage: Bacteria > Actinomycetota > Actinomycetes > Propionibacteriales > Nocardioidaceae > JACDHG01. The sequence continues at coordinate 8,071 of JACCVZ010000061.1, read as the reverse complement.
GCCAGACTCCCCGCCTGACAACGCACGCGGCGGCGTCGGCGAGAGCCCGCAGCGCCCCGACGCCACCCTCAAGGTGACTGGCGAGTTCGCGTACGGCAGCGACCTGTGGATGGACGACATGCTGTGGGGCGTCACGCTGCGCAGTCCGCACCCCTACGCCCGCATCAGGAACATCGACATCGGCGAGGCGCTCGCCACGGCGGGTGTCTTCGCGGTGCTGACCCACGAGGACGTGCCCGGCAACAAGACGTTCGGGCTCGAGATCGCCGACCAGCCGGTGCTCGCCATCGACACCGTGCGCTACCAAGGGGAGCCGGTCGCGCTCGTCGCTGCTGACCATCCCGAGATCGCCCGGCAGGCCGCGAAGAAGATCAAGGTCGACTACGACGTGCTCGAGCCGGTCACCGACGCGCGCACCGCGCTCGGCCACTCCACACCTGACCTCCATGGTGAGCTCGCAGAGGAGGTCACCGAGCTCAGCCGCGAGGCCGCGCACCTGCACCCGCAGGGCAACCTCGTCCGCCATCTCAAGGTTCGGGTCGGCGACCCCACGCCGAGCGCCGACGTGGTCGTCGTCGGCGAGTACCACGTCGGCATGCAGGATCAGGCGTTCCTCGGACCCGAGGCCGGCCTCGCCGTGCCCGACGACGTCGGCGGCGTCGACCTCTACATCGCGACCCAGTGGCTGCATGTCGACCAGCGGCAGATCTGTGCCGCGCTCAACCTCCGGCCCGACCAGGTGCGGCTGTCGCTCGCTGGCGTCGGCGGCGCCTTCGGTGGGCGCGAAGATCTGTCGATGCACGTGCACGGCTGCCTGCTGGCGCTGCACACCCGCAAGCCGATCAAGATGGTCTACAACCGTGAGGAGTCGTTCTTCGGCCACGTGCACCGGCACCCGGCGACGATGCGATACGAGCACGGCGCCGACCGCGACGGCACGCTGGTCTACGTCAAGGCCGAGATATACCTCGACGGCGGCGCCTACGCCTCCTCGACCCCGGCCGTGGTCGGCAACGCCGGCACGATGGGGCTCGGCCCGTACGTCGTCCCCCACATCCACGTCGACTGCTACGGCGTCTACACCAACAACCCGCCGTGTGGGGCGATGCGGGGGTTCGGCTCCGTGCAGGCCGCCTTCGCCTATGAGGCGCAGATGGACAAGCTGGCCGCCTCGCTCGGAATGGACCCGGTCGAGTTGCGCATCGTCAACGCGATGGCAGAGGGCTCTTTGGCGCCCACCGGACAGATCATCGACAGCGCTGCACCGGTCGTGGAGCTGCTGGAGCGTCTGCGGGCGATGCCGCTGCCTCCGGCGCTCGACAGCTCCGACCTACGCCACCTCCCCGGCGGAGTCTCCAACACCACCCACGGCGAGGGCGTTCGTCGCGGAGTGGGGTACGCCGTGGCGTACAAGAACGTCGCCTTCTCCGAGGGTTACGACGACTACTCCACTGCACGGGTGCGGCTCGAGGTCGTCGGCGGTGCCCCCCAAGCCACCGTCCACACCGCCGCGGCGGAAGTCGGCCAGGGCCTCGTCACCGTCGAGCAGCAGATCTGCCGCACCGAGCTCGGCGTCGACACGGTCGTCGTGCAGCCCAAGGACACCCAGGTCGGTTCGGGTGGCTCAACCTCGGCGTCGCGTCAGACCTACGTGACCGGAGGCGCCGTCCAGGCGGCCTGCCACAAGGTGCGCGAGCGCCTCCTCGCACTGACGCAGGACTACCTGCACGAGACCCTGCACGACCTGCGCCTGGAGGGCGGGATGGTGGTGTCGGACACGCGCGGGGCGGTGGCGTCGATCGCCGACGTACTCGGCGCAAAGGCTCTCGAAGAGACGCTCGAGTGGCGGCACCGCAAGACCGAGCCGATCGACCCTGAGAAGGGACAGGGGTTCGCACACGTGCAGTACGCCTTTGCCGCACACCGGGCCGTCGTCGACGTCGACGTCGAGCTCGGGCTCGTCAAAGTGGTCGAGCTGGCCTGCACCCAAGACGTCGGCAAGGCGATCAACCCCGACGCCGTCGTCGGCCAGATCCAAGGCGGCAGCACCCAGGGGATGGGGCTCGCGCTGATGGAGGAGATCCAGATCAGCGAGGGCAAGATCCGCAACCCCTCGTTCACCGACTACCTGATCCCGACCATCCTCGACACGCCGCCGATGCCGATCGAGGTGCTGGAGTACGCCGACCCGCACGCGCCCTACGGCCTGCGTGGAGTCGGCGAGGCGCCGACGATCTCGTCCGGTCCGGCGGTGATGGCAGCGATCCGCGACGCCTGCGGCCTGGAGCTGACCAGGGTCCCGGTTCGCCCCGAGCACATCATCGACTCCGGAGATGGTCGAGGAAGCAGGGGGGAGCCCAAGAGGAGGCAGCCGTGAGTGCCCTGAGGGAGTACGCCGGGTGATCGGGTCCGATGGAACTCCGCGGCTAGCGGAGGAGGACCTCGCGGCGCTCGACGCGATCGTCGCACCTGCCGACGAGCGAATGGCGCGGCTCTATCCCGGCGACCGCGGGCACCGCCAACCCGTGCACACCGTCTACGTGCCTGCCGACCGGTTCACGGCCGACCTTCCCGAGCAGTGGGGGAGGGCCGCCCGGGCGACTCTCGACGAGTTCGCACCCACTGCGGATCACCTGGCGAAGGTCCTGGACGTAGCTCCCAAGGCGGTCGAGGAGGTCTGGCCGCTCGTGCTGGACAAGCTCGAGCGCGAACCGATCGAAGACGTGCGCATCGACCTCGAAGACGGCTACGGCACCCGGCCGGATCACGTGGAGGACGCCGACGCCGTCGCTGCCGCCCGTGCGCTGACCGACGCAGTGCGAGCCGGCACGGCGCCGTCGTACTCGGGCATCCGGTTCAAGGCGTTCGAGGCGGCGTCGCGGCGACGCGGGTTGCGCACGCTCGACCTCGTCCTCGGCGCGCTGTTCGACCACGGCGGTGTCCCCGAAGGCTGGGTCGTGACGCTCCCGAAGGTGACGTCCGTCGAGCAGGTGTGGGCGATGAGCGAGGCGTGCACCCGACTCGAGCGCGCGTACGGGCTCACCGAGGGCATGCTGCGCTACGAGATCCAGGTCGAGACCGCCCAGTCGATCCTTGCCGCGGACGGCACGGCGCTGGTGACCCGGCTGGTGCACGAGGGCGAAGGCCGGTGTACCGGACTGCACTTCGGCACGTACGACTACACCGCCGCCCTGGGCGTCTCCGCGGCGTACCAGGCAATGGACCACCCCGCCGCCGAGCACGCCAAGCAGGTGATGGCGCTGGCGGCCGCCGGCACCGGCATACGGCTGTCGGACGGCTCCAGCAATATCTTGCCGGTGGGGTCGGCCGACGCGGTGCGGGACGCGTGGGCGCTGCATGCCCGGCTCGTACGCCGCTCACTCGAGCGCGGCTGGTACCAGGGCTGGGATCTCCACCCCGCCCAGCTCGTGACGCGCTATGCGGCGACGTACCTTTTCTTCCGCGAGGGGTTGGCCGATGTCGGGCGGCGGCTCACGGGCTACCTTGCAACTGGCTCCGGGGGCGGCGCCGGTGGCGATGGCGGTGGCCGCCTCGACGAGCCGGCAACGGCTCAGGCCCTGGCCAACTTCGTGCGGCGCGGGGTGCACTGCGGCGCCATCGGCGTCGACGAAGTCGAACCGCTGACGGGGACAGAGCTCGCCACCCTCGACGCGCTGGCGGCGCGCCATATCGGTTGAGCGAAGACGCTGATGGCGACTGCCGAGGCGTGTCGGGAGACGTACGACAAGGCTAGGCTCGCGACGGCAACCAGAGGAGGCGGTGTGGACCCCGACGCGACGGCGGACGTGGTGTTTCGCGGCCGTGCTGTCATCGATCGCGGGCTCGTGCGCGCCGGTATCGGTGTCCGCGACGGGGAGATCGTCTGGGTCGATCCTGACGACGATGACCAGCGCGGACGACACTCACGGTCGACCGCCGTGTCCCGGGCGCGCGGCGAGGCACAGATCGTCGAGCTGGCCGCAGACGAGGTGCTGCTCCCCGGCCTCGTCGACAGCCACGTCCACGTCAACGAGCCGGGGCGCACCACGTGGGAGGGGTTCGCCTCGGCCACCAGGGCTGCCGCAGCAGGTGGCATCACCACCCTCGTCGACATGCCCCTCAACTCCATCCCGCCAACGATCAGCGCGGAAGCGCTGACCGTGAAGGTCGACGCGACCGAGGGGCAACGGTTCGTCGATGTGGGGTTCTGGGGTGGAGCCGTCCCCAGCAGCCTGGGACATCTGGCTGAGCTCCACGCTCGAGGCGTGTTCGGCTTCAAGTGCTTCCTGCTGGACAGCGGCGTCGACGAGTTCGCGCCTCTCGACCCGGAGCAGCTCGACGACGCAATGCGTGAGGTCGCCGCTTTCGACGGGCTGCTCGTCGTCCACGCCGAAGACGCCGCCACCATCGACAGCGCACCGCATCCGCGCGGGACCGGGTACGCCGACTACCTGCGCTCTCGCCCGCCCGAGGCCGAGGACCGCGCCATCGCGGAGGTGCTCGAGCTGGCCGGCAGGCACGGCACCCGGGTGCACATCCTGCACCTCTCCAACGGTGCCTCCCTCCCACGGCTGGCTGCCGCCCGGGCGGCCGGCGTACGCGTCACGGTCGAGACCTGCCCGCACTACCTGACGCTGTCGGCCGAGCAGGTCGCCGACGGACAGACGCAGTTCAAGTGCTGTCCTCCCATCCGCGACGCTGCGAACCGGGAGCGGCTGTGGCAGGGACTGGCTGACGGCGTCATCGACAGCGTCGTCTCCGACCACTCGCCGTCGACACCTGACCTCAAACAGCTCGACACTGGTGACTTCGCCGCTGCCTGGGGTGGGGTTTCGTCTTTGCAGCTGGGGCTTTCGTTGATCTGGACCGAGGCCAGCCGCCGCGGTGTCGGACTGTCCGACGTCGTCGAATGGATGGCTGCCGGTCCCACCCGGGTGGCGGGCCTTGGCCGCAAAGGGAGCATCGCGCAGGGGTACGCAGCCGACCTGGTCGTCTTCGCCCCCGACGAGACGTTCACCGTCGACGCCTCCCGCCTGCACCACCAGCATCCGTTGACGCCCTACGAAGGCCGCGAGCTGCGCGGCGTGGTCCGTCAGACGTGGCTGCGTGGCCAGCAGGTCGCCCGTCGTGGCACCGTTGTCGACGTACCCACCGGTCAGCTGCTGTTTCGAGGAGGCGCCACCCGTGTCTGAGGCGTCAGCCCCGCCGAGCTTCACGTCTCTACCCGACCTGGCTTCGCGCCGGCTCGCCGGCAGCGTCGTGGCGGCCAACGACGAGCTCTTCGCCCAGCGCGAGAACCTCATCAAGGCTGAGCCGCCCGTCTTTGCCGTCGGCGAGTTCGGCCACAAGGGCAAGGTGTACGACGGCTGGGAGACCCGCCGGCGACGCGAGCCGGGCCATGACTGGGCGATCGTGCGGCTCGGCGTCTCCGGGATCGTCCGCGGCGTCGTCGTCGACACAGCTTGGTTCACCGGCAACTACCCGCCCCACGTCTCCGTGGAGGGCGCCCGGGTCGAGGGCTATCCGTCACCCGGTGAGCTCGAGGTGATCGACTGGGTGACACTGGTGGAGAAGTCGCCGGCTCGGGGCGACACCGCCAACGCCTACGAGGTGGATGACGACCGGGTGTGGACGCACGTGCGGTTGTCCATCTATCCCGACGGTGGCGTGGCACGCTTCCGCGTCCACGGCAGGGTGGTGCCGGACCCGAAGTTTCTCACTGGCACTGTCGACCTGGCCGCGATGGAGAACGGCGGCGCGCTGGTCGGGTGCTCGGACGCCTTCTACTCGTCGCCGCAGAACGTGATCATGCCCGGTCGCGCCCAGCTGATGGCGGACGGCTGGGAGAACGCCCGCCGCCGCGACGACGGCAACGACTACGCGACCTTCCGGCTGGCCGCCGAGGGCTTGCCGGAGCACATCGAGATCGACACCTCGCACTTCGTCGGAAACGCCCCGGGGTGGGTGCGGTTGAGCGCCTGCGCCACCGATGCCGAGGTGCCGGCCGACGGCGTCGAGTGGTGGGAGCTGGTCGGCAGGACACGGTCCCAGCCCGACACTCGCCACCGCTTCCTCGCCGTGAACGACCGACCGGCGACGCATGTCCGCCTCGACGTCTACCCCGATGGCGGTCTTGCCCGGCTCCGCGTCTGGGGTCGGCTCACCGACACTGCAGGGAGAGCGCTGCCGCGGTGGGAATGACCCTTGAGAGGGCGGTGCTGGACCCCGAACCGGGTGGCTGCCATCGGCACCCCTGGGCATATACAGCCGGGGGGTATGCTGGACGTGGTCGAGACGTTTGCCGAGGGAAGTGAGATGCCGTGAGCCAACAGGTTCCCGATAGCCACGGGTACGGCTACGCCGCGCACAAGGACAGTCATCTCAAGCGGCTGCGTCGGATCGAGGGGCAGGTACGCGGGCTGCAACGGATGGTCGACGACGACCAGTACTGCATCGACATTCTCACCCAGGTGTCCGCGGCGACGAGTGCCCTGCGGTCGTTCTCCCTCGAGCTCCTCGACGAGCACCTTGCACACTGTGTCGTCGACGCAGCCAAGAAGGGAGGTGACGAGGCGGACGAGAAGGTCAAAGAGGCTTCCGAGGCCATCGCCCGCCTGGTCCGCTCCTGAACGTGGCCTTCCACGCCTCGGCCTCGTGCGCTTGGTCCGATCCGGTCCGGAGTCGTCCATGTCATCGAGGAGCTCGTGCATGGTCGCCCTGCGAACTCGGGAAGTGTCGGGTGACGGTTCAGCGCGCTGAACGCGGCGGTTGGTGATCGCTAACATGGCGGCGGCAGACCAACGAGAGGACACCATCGTGGATGACCCTGAAGTCGGGCCGAACTCCGCTCGGGTGCAGACGTGACGGAAGCGGCCGGAGTGGTGCTCGCCATCATCCGACGCGGGCACGCATGAGCCAGCGGGTCAATCCCTCGCTGCACGATCTGGTCGTCGAGCTGCGCGAGCGGTTGGCCGTCGTGCGCCAAGGTGGCTCGGAGGCTGCCCGCACCAAACACACCGACCGTGGCAAGCTGCTCGTCCGTGACCGGGTGGACCGGCTGCTCGACCCGGGCTCACCGTTCCTCGAGCTGTCGCCGTTGGCGGCGTACGGCATGTACGACGATGCGGTGCCGAGCGCCGGACTGGTCAGCGGGATCGGCCGAATCAGCGGCCGCGAGTGTGTGGTGCTGGCCAACGACGCGACCGTCAAAGGGGGCACCTACTACCCGCTGACGGTCAAGAAGCACCTGCGGGCGCAGGAGGTGGCCGCCGCGAACCGGCTGCCATGCGTCTACCTTGTCGACTCTGGCGGCGCGTTCTTGCCTTTGCAGGACGAGGTCTTTCCCGACCGCGACCATTTCGGTCGGATCTTCTTCAACCAGGCCAACCTGTCGGCGGCCGGCATCGCTCAGATCGCGGCGGTGATGGGCTCGTGCACCGCGGGCGGAGCCTACGTGCCGGCCATGTCGGACGAGACCGTCATCGTCCGCAACCAGGGCACGATCTTCCTCGGAGGACCACCGCTGGTGAAGGCGGCGACCGGCGAGGTAGTGACGGCCGAGGAGCTCGGCGGCGGCGACGTGCACGCACGCACGTCTGGCGTCGTCGACCACCTGGCCGGCGACGACGCCGAGGCGCTGGCGGTCGTCCGGTCGATCGTCGGCACGCTCGAGCGGCGTACGCAGCCGTCGCTGACGCAGCACGAGCCGGAGGAGCCGGCCGAGGACCCCTCAACGCTCGACGACGTGGTGCCTGCTGACACCCGCACGCCGTACGACGTCCGCGAGGTCATCCGGCGTGTCGTCGACGGGTCACGGCTGCACGAGTTCAAGGCGCTGTACGGCGAGACGCTCGTCTGCGGCTTCGCTCGCATCTGGGGCTACCCGGTGGGGATCGTGGCCAACAACGGCATCCTGTTCAGCGAGTCGAGTCTGAAGGGCGCGCACTTCATCGAGCTGTGCAACCAGCGCGGCATCCCGCTCGTGTTCCTGCAGAACATCACCGGATTCATGGTGGGGCGCCAGTACGAAGCCGGTGGGATCGCGCGCGACGGCGCCAAGCTCGTCACCGCG
>JACCVZ010000052.1 GCA_013697905.1 Nocardioidaceae bacterium | reverse complement strand
GCCCCGGTCGGGTTGCCGGCCATCGCGTGGATGCCGCCGTAGGTGGCGCAGGTACCGACCGCGACGATCGCCGTCGCCTTGGGTGCCAGCCGGTCCAGCCACTCGCTGGTGGTCATGGGCTGACCGGTGGCGGGGTTGTTCCCGAACCCGCACCAGTACCCCTCGTCGTGCAGCTGCTCGTTGGGGATCGATCCCTCGACCACGAGCACGAACGGCTCGAGCTCCCCGCGGTCGGCCTTGAAGAACCACTCGAGGAAGTCGTCGGCGCCGCCGTTGGGGCCGCATTCGAAGTCGATGAGCGGCCAGTGGACGGCGACCTGTGGGAGGCCAGGCAGGGCGCCGAGCGCGATCTCCTCGATGCTGGGCTGAGTAGCGGCCGTCAACGCGACGGAGTCACCGTCACAACTGAGGCCCGCGTTGATCCACAGCACGTGGATCAGAGTTTCTTCGGCCTTCTGCGCTTCGACTGTCGGCATGGTTACCACTCTCCGGAGCGCGAGACTCCCGGGCCACTGGAGCCGACCGTCGGCCCACTTGCGCAACATCTCTGTGTCTAACACCGGTGTGAAGAACGTGTCAAGGATCACGTTCGTCATTCTCAGCAGGGTCTTATCGTCCGGAGGCTGGTGAAGGGCCCGACGGCTCTCAGAGGGCGTGCAGCCAGGCGTACCAGGCGTCCAGATTGTCGCCGTGGCGGACCGACAGGGCGATGATCTCGACGTCGGGCTTGAGGCTGCGAGCCTGCTGGTGGAGCTTGGCGATGTCGAAGTCGACGTAGGGCAGCAGGTCGGTCTTGTTGACCACCACGAGGTCGGCGGCGGTGAACATGTGGGGGTACTTCAACGGCTTGTCGTCGCCCTCGGTGACGGAGATGACGACGACCTTCACCTGCTCTCCGACGTCGAAGAGCGCCGGACAGACAAGGTTCCCGACGTTCTCGATGAAAAGGAGCGAACCTTCGCTCGGTGCGAGCGCGCCGATGGCGTCGCGCACCATCGGGGCGTCGAGATGGCAGCCGGCCCCGGTGTTGACCTGAACGGCCCGGGCACCGGCTGTCCTGATCCGCTCGGCGTCGAAGAGCGTCTCCTGGTCGCCTTCGATGACGCAGACCTCACGGGTGCCCGTGAGCTCGGCGATGGTGCGCTCCAGTAGCGACGTCTTGCCTGAGCCCGGTGAGCTCATCAGGTTGACTGCAGGGATGTTGCGCTCACGCAACCAGTTGCGGTTGTGCTCAGCCAGCCGGTCATTCTTGGCGAGAATGCGCTCGCTCAGCACCAGCGTCTCGGTGTGCGCGGCCTCGCCCAGACCGTCAGGGCCGACGGCATCGTGGTCGTGGGTGTGTCCGTCCGGATGGTCGTGCCCGTGTCCATGCCCGTGGCCGTGTGCATGCCCGTGCCCGTGGTCGGCTGGACCGGAAGGGCCGTCCTCGGCCGCGCGCGGGTCAAGCGTCGTCACCCGGATGTTCTCCTCGTCGCCGCAGCCACACGTCAGGCACATGGCTCCTCCACCATCTGCACCGAGGTCACGAGCAGCTCACGTCCGGCGACGATTCGGACGTCGGCGCTACCGCACGGGCACAACAAGACCAGGTCGGCGACATCGAACTCGTCACGGCAGGCCCGGCATGCTGCCCTGCCGGGAGTCTCCTCGATCTCCAGCCGGGCGCCCTCGAGCACGGTGCCGCTGGTCGCGAGCTCGAAACAGAAGCGCATCGCGTCGGCGACGACGCCCGCCAGCTTCCCGACCTGCAGCTGGACGCTGGCAACCCGCCGACCGGCGGTTCGGTCCACGACCATGTCGACAACACTCTGCGTGATCGCCATCTCGTGCATCCGCCGGTCACTTCCGGCTCGCCCACGCAGCGAGGAGCTGCGATTCGTGTTCGGCGGAGATCCCCCAGCCTCCGACCGGCTCCGGCTGGTCGCGCTGGATCCACTCCCAGGTGTCGGTGACGGTCTCGGTCAGCGGCCGGAAGGACAGTCCGGCCGAAATGGCCTTCGTCGGGTCCGCCGCGAGCGACCACTCGTTCGTGCCCGAGGTCCAAAGCGGCAGCGACTGGTAGGTCTCGCCGCGTTCGTTCAGCCATTCTGCGTCGGCCCAAGTTAGCTGGGTACTGTCCGGCCCGACTGCCCGCACCGTCGCGTCGAGCAGGTCGCCGAACCCGAACGGGGGCGTCGGCGAGACGCTGTTGAAGACACCGCTGGTCTGCTTCTCACACAGCTTGACCGTCCAGTCGCCCTGGTCGCGGGCGTCGATCACCTGCATCGGTGCGTCGTATGGTCCAGGGGCCAGCACCTCACCACCGCGGGCGATGCGTCGCACCCACCAGGTGAACCGGCCGGTGTGGTCGTGCGGCCCGATGACATATGTCGGGCGGATTACCGCGAGGCCGGTCTTGCCGTACGCCGCCTCCGCCTGCTCCTCGCAGCGCACCTTCAGCCCGCCGTAGGTCTCGCCGGTCACCTGCTCGGTCGCGGCGTCGTCGAGCCGGACCAGCGGGGCGTCCTCGGCGGCCCCCGGACCACCAGGCTCGTCGTACACCGACATCGTGGAGACGAAGACATGGTGTCCGCCGCGGCCCCCGAGGGCGGCGGCAAGCGAGTCGACCTGGCGGGGCAGGTAGGCGCAGACGTCGACGGTGGCGTCGAAGTCGCGGCCGTCGAGGACACGCAGATCGCCGTCTCGGTCGACATGCAGGTGCTCGACGTCAGCGAAGACAGGGTCGTCGGTGTGTCCCCGGTGCAGCAGGGTGACGTCGTGTTCGGCCGCGAGGGCGGCCTCTGCCATGGCACGGCCGACAAACCGGGTGCCACCGATGAAGAGAATGCGCATGCTTGCGACTTTAGTGGGAGGCGTGGCCCGGTGCTCAGCAGCCGGTGCTCGCGTCAGGTGCTCGCGCCACCGGCTCGATTTGCGCTAAGCCGCGGACACCGCCGTCGGACCCCGACTAGGGTGGCCGCGAAGTGGGGCGCCTGTGACAGGTGTTTCTCGACGCACCTGCTGATACGTAGGTTCACATGACCCGTTGCCTGGAAGGTGCCGACTTGTCTGCTCGTTGGTCAGCCGCCTGCGGTCGCCTCGGCTCGACCGCCCCTCGCACACCGACCGTCCCCCTGCGGCTGGTTGCCCTGCGGCTGATTGCCGTTGGCGGGGCCTCGGCGGTACTGGTCGGAATAGGCCCGCCGGCGTTCGCCATCGAGAAGCCCGACTTCCAGATGCCCTTCTCGTGTGGCGCCCGGTGGGAGGGCTCGACGCGGCCGAGTCACAGCCCCAGCTCGCTGTCCGTCGACTGGAACCGCGACGCGTACGACGAGGGCCAGCCGGTGGTCGCGACCGCCCCCGGAGTGGTCACTTCGGTGGTCGACCTCGGCAGCAGCAGCTATGGGCTCTACGTCGTCATCGACCACGGCAGCGGGTGGACGACGCTGCACGCCCATCTGCTCAGGTCGTTCGTTCGTGTCGGTCAGCGCGTCGACCAGGGACAAGTCGTCGCCCTCCTCGGCAACTCCGGTGGCTCGACGGGAGCGCACCTGCACTACGAGCAGCGGCTGAACCGGACCGACCAGCACGCCGTCTTCGACGGCTCCCGCTTCATCTATAACACCTGGCTCACGTCGCGAAACTGCGTCGACGTGCCGATCGTCGGCGACTGGAACGGGGACCGGGTCGGCGACGTCGGCACGTTCGGACGGCGCATCGGCGGCGGCGTCTTCCGCGAGCGGCTCCCCCACGGATCCGTGCGCGCGACGAAGCTGGGACTTTCCACGGACCAGCCGCTCGTAGGCGACTGGAACGGCGACGGACAGTCCGACCCGGGCCGCTACCGCCCCCAGACGCGAACCTTCTCCCTGCTGCGTCCGGATGGCACGCAGACGACCTTCACGTTCGGTCGGTACGGCGACCTGGCGGTGGCCGGTGACTGGGACGGCAACGGCCGGTCCGAGGTGGGCGTCTTCCGGCCCGCCAACCACACGTTCTACCTGCGGGCTGCCAGCGGCGCCTACTCGACCCGGACGCTGGGGTCGGCGTCCAGCTTGCCGGTCGCCGGCGACTGGGACGGTGACGGTCGTTTCGAACCCGGCGTCTACGACCAGGCGACGACGACGTTCACCCTGCTCCGGGCCGGCGGTGTGCAGAGCAAGGTGGTTTTCGGTACGACGACATCGCTACCCGTCGTCGGTTTCTGGGGTTACGACGCGATCAGCGACCTCGGTGTCTGGGACACGACGACCGCGACGTTCACCAAGCGGCTGAAGGCCAAGCGCTTCGCGACGATCCGCTTCGGCCGGCTCCGCTGACGGACCGATCCCGTTCCCTTCGGCGCGGTTGCTCTGTCAACAAGCCAGCTGGCTTGTTGACAGAGCAAATCTGCCGCAGACAGTGCATCTACCATGTCGGCTCAGGGTGCGAGCTGGCCGACGCGGGTGTACGCCGATAGCGGCGGTGCCGGGTCTAGTGGCGCGCGGTCACCCGGCCGACGAGGTGCGGTAACTGTGACCGTGCAGAGGTGACGCCGAAGTCGAGCCCGGCGTCGCCGTCACGGGCGCCGAAGCGCACCGTGCTCGGCAACGGAACCGGCTTCTTGAACGCCACCGCCACCGTGTAGGCGGGCGGCAGCCGGGGCGACAACGCCGCCACCGACCGCGCCATCGTCCACATGCCGTGCGCGATCTGGGTCTTGAAGCCGAACGGGCGCGCTGTCACGGCGTACAGGTGGATCGGGTTCCGGTCACCCGATACCGCCGCATACCGACGACCGAGCCCGGCCGGCAACGACCATTGCATCGGCCCGTGCGGCGCCGCGTCAGGAAGCGTCTGCGCGGCTGAGGTGCGCGTGCCAGCGCCCTCGCCGCGCCCCAGGAAAACGTTGGTGTCACGCCATACGACCTCCGCACCGATGGTCGCCTCTGTCCTGATCGAGACGGTGCGGCCGCGGGGATGCGCGTCCAGGTCGGTCGCCTCGACATTGAGGTCGAACGGCTCCTCCAGGCCGATCGGGCGCACCTGCTCGATGGTGGCCTCGACATGGACTGCACCCATCACAGCCAGTGGGAAGTCGCGTGCCGTCATCAGGCTGAGGTGCAGAGGGAAAGCCAGCACGTGCAGGTATGTCGACGGGACCGTCGCTACCCCGTCGAAGCCGCAGACCTCCCGATAGCGCACGAGATGGCCCGCGTCGAGGCTGACCTCGCGGAGCTCGAGACGGGTGTCGGGAAGGCGGTCGGGATGCTGCTTGCGCAGGGCCGGCACGAACCCGGCGCCGGGCACCGCCGGCAGTGCCGCCTTCAGGTAGAGCCGGCCGAGCGATGGCGAGCCGTCGAGAACGTGCGTCGGCATGGTCAGGCTCCCAGGAGGCTCTGGCCGCAGACCCGGACGACGTTGCCGGTGACTCCGTAAGATCCGGGATTCGCGAACCAGGCAATGGCCTCTGCTACGTCGACCGGCTGCCCGCCTTGGCTCATGGAGTTCATCCGTCGGCCGGCTTCGCGAAGCATCAGCGGCACCGCCGCCGTCATCTGGGTCTCGATGAAGCCAGGTGCGACCGCGTTGACCGTGACGTCGTGCTCCGCAGCCTCCGCAACGGTGGCGTCGACGAAGCCGATGACCCCAGCCTTTGACGCGGCGTAGTTGGTCTGACCGACGTTGCCGGCTATCCCGGCGATCGATGCGACACCGATGATGCGTCCGTTGGGGTTGATGATCTCGGCGTCGAGCAGCTGGGCGGTGATGCGCTGGGGGGCCACCAGGTTGACGTCGATCACCGACGACCACCGGCGCTCGTCCATGTTGGCCAGCTTCTTGTCTCGGGTGATGCCCGCGTTGTGCACCACGATGTCGACGCCGCTGTGCCGCTCCTGCAGAGCACGCGCGAGCCGCTGCGGAGCGTCGACGGCGGTGATGTCGAGAGTGAGGTGGTCCCCCGAGAGCACCTGCATCAGCCGGATCAGACCGTCGGCCGCCTGCGGCACATCGACGCCAACGACCGTCGCTCCGTCGCGGTGCAGGGTGCGGACGATCGCCTCGCCGATGCCGCGTGCCGCGCCGGTGACGAGCGCGACCTTGCCCGCCAGCGGTGTCGTGGGGTCGGCGACTCGATGCTGCGGGGTCTGCACCGTGGCGCTGACCCGAACCACCTGACCCGATACGTACGCCGACTTGGGCGAGAGCAGGAACTCGAGAGTCGATCCGATCCGGTCGGCGGCGTCGGGGTCGGCGTACACGAGCTGGACGGTTCCGCCACGCCCGATCTCCTTGCCGAGCGAGCGGGTGAACCCGTCGAGGGCGCGTTGGGCGATCCGCGCCGGGACGCTACCGGCTCGCTCCGGGGTGGTGCCGAGGACGACGACGTGAGGGCAGCGCGCAAGCGAGCGCAGCACCGGCGTGAAGAAGTCTCGGAGTGCCACCAGTCCTGCAGGCGACTCGATCGCGGAGGCGTCGAAGACCAGCCCGGCGTACCGGACGTCGTGCATCCTAGCCGTGTGCACGTCGCCTCCGGCGGCGGTGATGGCAGCGAGAGCGGGGGGCAGCAACATACCGGCGCCACCGGTGAGCGTGGTCCCCACCAGTACCGGCTGGCCGGCTTGGTAACGCTGCAGCCGGACCGGGTCGGGGAGCCCGAGGTTCTTGACCAGGAGCCGGCCAACCGATGTGCCGGTCAGTCGCTGGTAGCGGTCGACCATGAATCTCCTTCACTGGTGGCGTGCCCCCGCCGTGGTGTGCGGCGGCTCGATGCCTGTGGTGCACGTCCTCGCGGCGCGGGTAGGCAACAGTCGGCCGCAAATGTAACTTGTCGTGTACCCAGCATCCACAGGTCCAGCGTGGCTCCGGCTACACGCAGCACCCGCCCGGCCGCGCGTTCGCTCACCAGGAGTGCCGTATGCCGTCCCCGCCCACCACCGTGCGCCGGGTGGCGATCCTCGGCGGCAACCGCATCCCGTTCGCGCGCAGCAACACGGCGTACGCGCAAGCGTCGAACACCGACATGCTGACGGCCGCCATCGACGGACTTGCCGAGCGTTACGGACTAGTCGGAACTCAGGTGGGCGAGGTCGTCGCCGGTGCGGTCCTCAAGCACAGCCGCGACTTCAACCTCACGCGTGAGTCGGTGCTCGGGTCGACGCTCGCGCCGCAGACGCCGACGTACGACATCCAGCAGGCCTGCGACACCGGTATCCAGGCGGCGATCGCGGTTGCCGACAAGATCGCGGTCGGGGCCATCGATGTCGGCATCGCCGGTGGTGTCGACACCACCTCGGACGCGCCGGTCGCGGTAAGCGAGAAGCTGCGGCAGATCCTGCTCGCCGCGAACCGCGCAAAGACCGTGCAGGGCAGGCTCAAGGCGCTCGCCAGGATTCGGCCCAGCCACCTCGCGCCGTCCGTCCCGCAGAACTCCGAGCCCCGTACGCGGCTGTCGATGGGCGAGCACGCTGCGCTGACGGCCCTCGAGTGGGAGGTCACCAGGGTCGAGCAGGACGAGCTCGCGCTCGCGTCGCATCAGCGGCTGGCGGCGGCGTACGACCGAGGGTTCTTCGACGACCTCATCACGCCGTATCTCGGCTTGGAGCGCGACCAGAACCTGCGCCCGGACACCACCCTTGAGAAGCTCGGCACGCTGAAGCCCGCCTTCGGCCGCGGAGCCGGCGCGACGATGACTGCCGGCAACTCCACTCCGCTCACCGACGGGGCGTCGGTGGTGCTGCTGGCCAGTGAGGAGTGGGCGGAGGAGCACGGGCTCGACGTGCTGGCCTACCTGACGTTCCACCAGACGGCTGCGGTCGACTACGTGTACGGCGGCGAGGGCCTGCTGATGGCGCCGGCGTACGCCATGCCGAAGATGTTGGACCGTGTCGGGCTGGCGCTGGGCGACTTCGACTTCTACGAGATCCACGAGGCGTTCGCCTCGCAGGTCGTCGCCACCTTGAAGGCGTGGGAGGACCCGATCTTCTGCAAGGAACGCCTCGGCCGCGACGCGCCGCTCGGCGCCGTCGACCGCGACAAGCTGAACGTCGCCGGCTCGTCGCTGGCAGCCGGCCACCCGTTCGCCGCAACCGGCGGCCGCATCATCGCCACCCTCGCCAAGCTGCTCGCCGAGAAGGGCGAGGGCAGAGGGGTCATCTCCATCTGCGCGGCCGGCGGCCAGGGCGTGACCGCGATCATCGAGCGCTCGTAGCACGGACCTGCCCGAACCTGGTCAGCCTCGACTCGACCAGGTTCGGACACGTCGAGGAGCCTGCTAGCGGCTAGCTCCCGGCGCCCTCGGCGTACACCGGCCCCGACAGCTGGCGCACGGTCTCGATGGTGTCGGCGTCGCCGGACTGCTTGTCGTCGCGGTAGCGGAGCACGCGGGCGAACCGCAGCGCCACTCCACCGGGGTAGCGGGTCGAGCGTTGCAAACCGTCAAACGCGATCTCCACGACCTGTTCGGGCCGCACGTGCACGACGTACGACGTGCGGTGGGTCTCGAGCTCGAGGAACCGCTCGGTCTGCCAGCGCAGCATCTCGTCGGTCATGCCCTTGAACGTCTTGCCGAGCATCACGAAACCACCTCGCTCGGGGTCGCGCGCGCCCAGGTGGATGTTCGACAACCAACCCTGCCTTCGCCCGCTGCCCCACTCGACTGCCAGCACCACCAGGTCGAGGGTGTGGCGGGGCTTGACCTTCACCCACCCGGCACCGCGACGACCGGCGGCGTACGGCGCCGTGGCCGACTTGACGATGACGCCCTCCTGCCCCGTGGCCAACGCCTGCTCGAAGAACCCTTCGCCGGCGGCAGCATCGGCGGTGCTGAGCCTTGGCACGAGCGACGTCGCGGGTACTACCTGGTCGAGACGCGCGAGCCGGTCGGTCAGCGGCAGGTCGATCAGATCGTCGCCGTCGACATGGAGGCAGTCGAAGAAGAACGCCCTTACCCGGTGCCCGTCGTCGTCACCGTCCTCGCCGGCAGGCTGAATGGACGTGCGCGATGCGGTCTCCTGAAACGGGCGGGGTCGGCCGGTCGGGTCGACCAAGATGGCTTCGCCGTCGAGGATCAGCCGCTGCACCGGAAGCGAGCGCACCATCTCGACCACCTCGGGCAGCCGGCCGGTGATGTCGTCGAGGCTACGGGTGTAGATCGACACGTCCGGGCCGTCCCGGTGAACCTGGACCCGGATGCCGTCGAGCTTCACGTCGACGTAGCACTCCGCGGCCGAGCCCTCGGAGTGAATCTTGGCGAATGCCTGCGCGACGTCGGGAGCCGTGCCTGCCAGCATCGGCCGGACGGGCTGACCGATGGTCAGCGTGAAAGCCGCCAGGGCGTCGACGCCGCCGGCGAGCGCCGCCGCCGCTACCGGCGCCGTGGCGCCTCGCAGCATCACCGCCCGGCGTACGTCGGCCACGGGCACGCCGGCCGCAGTGGCCACCGCGTCGAGCATGAGCGCGTCAAGCGCGCCCTGACGCAGCTCCCCAGACACCAGCGCGCGTAGGAATTTCTGCTCCGCTGCGGTGGCACGCGCGAAGAGAGCGGTCACGGCGGCCGAGCGGGCAGCCGCCGAGCCCGGACCGGACAGCACCGCAATCGAGGCGAACCCGTCGTCGACGTCGCGGACGGTCAGCGTCGGGTCGGCGGCGGGGTCGGGGAGTCCCCCCAGACCGGCCCAGCCGACGCCGGTACGCCGTTGCCGCAGCTCACCGGCGAGGTAGGTGACGACGATCTCGACGTCCTCCGTGTCGGCTCGACGCAGCAGATCGGCGAGGGAAGCGCGCTTGGCCAGGCGGGACCGGGTCGCGGCGACTTCCTGGGACACCTCGACGAGGTCGTGCAGCAGCATGGCGCCACTGTGCCGGGGTGGACGGACACTCGCGGCGCCCTCGGGCGGCATCTCGAGGAGTCGGCGCTCCCGGCTAGCCTGGTCAGGTGACCTCGTCCGCCACCGCCAGCACCCTTTCGTGGCGGCCGGCCTGGCCGTGCGATCCCTTCGAGGTCCTTCGTCCGATGCGTCGTGGCGCCGGCGACCCGGCCTTTCAACGGGATCTGGACGGGTCGATCTGGCGCGCCACGCTGACGCCCGACGGCGCTGCGACGTTGCACATCCGGTCCCGGCCGAACCTCGGCCTCGTGGAGCTCGAGGCCTGGGGCAGTGGCCGCTCCTGGGCGCTCGACCAGGCACCCGAGCTGCTCGGTGCGTACGACGACGTCTCCACCTTCCGGCCCGGCAACGGCCAGGTGCAGGCCGAGTGGCGCCGCCACCCGCACTGGCGGGTGACGAAGTCGCGTGCAGTGCTCGAGGCAGTGGTCGCCGCGGTCATCGAGCAGAAGGTCACCGGGCAGGAGGCGTGGACAGGATGGCGGCGGCTGTTGAACCGCTTCGGTGAGATGGCTCCCGGCCCCGGTGAGGCCCGCGGCATGCGGTGTGTCCCTGCCGCGGACGTCCTCACGCAGATCCCTTCCTGGGAATGGTTGCGGTGCCACATCGACGGGGCACGCTCGCGCCCGATCGTCTCGGCCGCGCGGGTCGCCGGGTCGCTCGAGCGCACTCTGGGTCTGCCACCTGACGAGGTCGAGCGACGACTCACCTCGCTGCCTGGGATCGGTGTCTGGACGGCTGCGGAGGTTCGACAGCGGGCCCACGGCGACGCCGACGCGGTCAGCTTCGGGGACTACCATGTCGCGACCCACCTCGGTTGGGCGCTGACCGGACGGTCCATCAGCGACGGCGAGATGGCGCTGTTGCTGGAGGGTGACCGTCCCCACCGCTACCGCGTCCAGCACATCGTGACCAGGCGGATGCCGGGGCGACCGCGGCGGGGCCCGCGGATGCCTCCTCGACGTCATCTCCCACGGTGAGGCGGCTCCTCTCATTTCGGCCGGGGGAGTGGTGGGTGATCGTGGGCGCCGGTCTCGTCCTCCTCCTGCTAGTCACTGACGTTTCCTCCGGTGGCTCCGTCACGCACCTGGACCTGAGCGTGGTCAACACGATCGCAGTGTCGGAGGGCGGCCCGCAGTGGGCGCAGACCTGCACCGACCTGGGCAGTCTTGGCGTTTCTGGCGCCGTCGTCATGATCGCGACCCTGGTCTGCGCCCATCAGCTGTGGCGGCTGTGGCCACTGGCCCTGACAGCGTTCAACGTCGCCGCCACCGGTCTCGTGGTGTCGGTGCTGAAGGCGGCCGTAGGACGTCCGGCTCCGCCGGCTGCGGTGAGCGACCCGGGTTATTCCGGCTACTTTCCGTCCGGGCACACCGCGACCGCTCTCGTCTGCTTCGGCACCGCAGCCTTTCTCGCACTGGCTCTACTCAGGCCTGACCTGAGCGCGCCCGACACCCCCAGGTCGGGGCCCGCCGGGCCGCAGGCTGGTTGGGACAGCCTCATCCGAGTCGCTGTGGGAGCCGGGCTCGTCGTCGGGGTTGTCGTCGGCCTCGGCACCGTGCTCACCGGCAACCACTGGCCGAGCGACATCGTCGGCGGCTTGCTGGTGGGGACAGTGGTGCTGGTCACCGGTTTCGCTGCCACCCGGACCCACGTCGCTCGGGCGGTCGGCGTACGACGGTGACTGCGAAACGGTGAACTCCGGCGGCGGCCCACCGGCCTCGTAGGCTCGTCCGAGTTCTGTCGGCGTCGCCCCGTAGGCTCATTCCATGAGGTCAACAGCAGAGCTCCAGCGCACCGTCGCGCCCTTCAAGGTGGTCTCCGACTACTCGCCGTCGGGTGACCAGCCGGCTGCCATCGACGAACTGCAGAAGCGCATCGAGGGCGGTGTCGACGACATCGTCCTGCTGGGCGCCACCGGCACCGGCAAGACGGCAAGCGTTGCCTGGCTGGTGGAGCGGGTGCAGCGGCCGACGCTGGTGATGCTGCCCAACAAGACACTCGCCGCGCAGTTCGCCAACGAGCTGCGAGAGCTGTTCCCCGACAACGCCATCGAGTACTTCGTCTCCTACTACGACTACTACCAGCCCGAGGCCTATGTCCCGCAGACCGACACCTACATCGAGAAGGACTCCTCGATCAACGAGGAGGTGGAGCGGCTCCGGCACTCGGCCACCTGGTCGCTGCTGACCAGGCGCGACGTCATCGTCGTCTCCACGGTGTCGTGCATCTACGGCCTGGGCTCGGCGCAGGAGTACCTCAACCGGATGGTGCACGTGAAGGTCGGCGACGAGTTCGACCGCGACTCGCTGCTGCGCAAGCTCGTCCAGGTGCAGTACACCCGCAACGACCTGGCCGGCACCCGCGGCACGTTCCGGGTGCGCGGCGACACCCTCGAGGTGTTCCCGGTCTACCAGGAGCTGGCCGTCCGGGTGGAGTTTTTCGGCGACGAGATCGAGAAGGTCATGATGATGCATCCCTTGACGGGGGAGGTCATCAGCGAGGAGGAGGAGACCTACATCGGGGCCGCCACGCACTACGTCACCGCGCCCGAGCGGATGGAGCGCGCGATCGAAGGGATCGAGGTCGAGCTCGAGCAGCGGCTCGCCGAGCTCGAGAAGCAGGGGCAGCTGCTCGAGGCACAGCGGCTGCGGATGCGCACCACCTACGACATCGAGATGATGCGCCAGATCGGCACCTGCTCGGGCATCGAGAACTATTCCCGGCACACCGACGGGCGCGCCCCCGGGTCCGCCCCCAACTGTCTGCTCGACTACTTCCCCGACGACTTCTTGCTGGTGCTCGACGAGTCGCATGTGACGGTCCCACAGATCGGCGGCATGTACGAAGGCGACATGTCGCGCAAGCGCACACTCGTCGAGCACGGTTTCCGGCTGCCGAGCGCGATGGACAACCGGCCGCTGCGGTGGGAGGAGTTTCTTGACCGGGTCGGGCAGACGGTCTACCTCTCGGCGACGCCCGGGCCGTACGAGCTGGCCAAGGCCGGTAGTCCGGTCGAGCAGATCATCCGCCCCACCGGACTAATCGACCCCGAAGTCGTCGTCAAGCCCACCAAGGGCCAGATCGACGACCTGATTGCGGAGATCCACACCCGCGCCGAGCGCAACGAGCGGGTCCTCGTCACGACGCTCACGAAGAAGATGTCGGAGGACCTCACCGACTACCTGCTCGAGAATGGCATCCGCACCCGCTACCTGCACAGCGAGGTCGATACGCTGCGGCGGATCGAGCTGCTGCGCGAGCTCCGGATGGGCCAGTACGACGTCCTCGTCGGCATCAACCTGCTCCGCGAGGGGCTCGACCTGCCCGAGGTGTCCTTGGTCGCGATCCTCGACGCCGACAAGGAGGGGTTTCTCCGTTCGGGCACCTCACTCATCCAGACCATCGGCCGCGCCGCACGCAACGTCTCCGGCCAGGTCGTGATGTACGCCGACCGGATCACCGACTCGATGGCCAAGGCCATCGACGAGACCAACCGCCGCCGCGCCAAGCAGGTCGCCTACAACGTGGCTGCCGGAGTAGACCCGCAGCCGCTGCGCAAGCGGATCGCCGACATCACCGACATGTTGGCCCGTGAGGACGCCGACACGCAGAAGCTGATCGGAGGCGGCGGGCGTCAGCAGTCGCGCGGCAAGGCTCCGGTGCCGGGTCTTTCCAGCAAGGCCGCCGGGGTGCATGCGAGGGAGCTCGCCGGGCTGCCGACGACGGACCTCGCCGACCTAGTGCAGCAGCTCACCGACCAGATGCACGCGGCGGCCGCCGAGCTTCAGTTCGAGGTGGCGGCGCGCCTCCGCGACGAGATTCAGGAGCTCAAGAAGGAGCTGCGTCAGATGGTCCAGGCCGGCGTCTAGTGTTCGGGCCTGCTCCAGATGGCGCCGACCTCGGGGCCGTCACGTCTCAATGACCCGCCACGACATGCTCGCCTACTGCCTCGCCAAACCGGGCGCCTGGCAGGACGAGCCTTGGGAGGGCGACATCGTCGTCAAGGTGCACGACAAGATCTTCGCGTTCCTCGGCGGCGATCCCACCCACTCCGTGGGGGTCAAGTGCGGCGCCAATCGTGACGAGGCAGACGAGTGGCTGCTGCGCCATCCCGACGCCGCACACGTGATGGCCTACATCGGCCGCTCCGGCTGGAACAACCTCGACCTGGGCACGTCGATCGAGGACGACGTGCTGCGCGAGGCCGTCGACGACTCCTACGCCACCGTCGTCGCCAAGCTGCCGAAGAAGCACCGCCCGACCGGCTGAGAAGACATCGGCATATCTGGCCCGAACCCTGACGGAGCCTTGCCCACGTGCGTACGGAGCGCACGTGACCCGAGAAGCAGGTCCAGCTCATCACGGCAGCCCGCCGCCGCAACGACGTTTGGGTCGGCAACGACACCTCTGACACAATGGCGCCGTTGGAGGGGAGTATTCCTTCGTAGCGGCGTCGTCATCACGGCCGGCTGACTTTCAGGTCACGCCGACCCGGTGCCCCTGGCCCACTTCTGGGCGGAAGAGACCTCCGGAGCGGCCCTGACCCGCGGCGCGTCCCGCGCGCTGAGAAGAGACCTCCGGAGGAGTACTGCATGGACATCCCCACCTGGCTGTGGTGGACCACGATCCTGCTCACCACAGGTTTCCTGCTCGTCGATGTCCTGATCATCGGGCGGCGGCCGCACGAGCCGTCGATGAAGGAAGTCACCCGTGACCTGATCTTCTTCGTCGGGGCCGCGATCCTGTTCGGCATCGGCGTCTTCGTTGCCGCCGGCTCCCAGTACGGCACGGAGTTCTTCGCCGGCTGGTTGACGGAGTACTCGCTCTCCATCGACAACCTGTTCATCTTCATCATCATCTTGAACAAGTTCGCCGTCCCCCGAAAATACCAGCAGACCGCCCTACTGGTCGGGATCGTGCTCGCGCTGGTCATGCGTGGGATCTTCATCGCGGTGGGCGCGGCGGCGATCCAGAACTTCAACTGGATCTTCTACCTCTTCGGAGCGTTCTTGATCTACACGGCCGTCAAGCTGGCCAAGGAGGGCAACGAGGACGAGGACGACTTCAAGGAGAGCCGGCTCGTCCGCTGGGTCGAGAAGCGGTTCCCGGCGACCACGGAGTACGACGGGACGAAGCTGTTCACCAAGCAGAACGGCAAGCGGCTGATCACGCCGATGTTCATCGTGATCGTCGCGCTGGGCACGACCGACCTGTTGTTCGCCCTCGACTCGATCCCGGCGATCTACGGTCTGACCTCCGAGCCTTACCTGGTACTCACGGCCAATGTCTTCGCGTTGATGGGGCTGCGGCAGCTGTACTTCCTGATCGGGGGGCTGCTTCAGCGGCTCGTCTACCTTTCTTACGGGTTGGCGATCCTGCTGGGGTTCATCGGCGTCAAGCTTGTGCTGGAGGCGCTGCACACCAACGAGCTGCCGTTCGTCAACGACGGTCAGCCGGTGGAATGGGCACCCGAGATCCCTATCTGGCTCTCACTCGCCGTGATCATCGGCATCTTGGCCATCACGACGGCCGCCAGCCTGCTGTCGCCTCGGGGGCGTGAGGTGGCCAAGGCGGTCGGTCAGGAGCAGGCGGACGGCCGCGCAGCCGAAGAGGCGGAAGAGTCCGCCGAGTCGCCGCAGGACACACCGCGCGGGGACGAGAACCATCCGCGGTAGATCCGCTGTCAGTCGCTGAGGAAGCGGCCCGCCGCTACCAGGGTGGCGCGACGGTCGTCGGCCACGGGTGCGTCCTCGATCAGCTCACCCGTCTCCGGGGCGTGCAGCATGCGACCCGGGGCCGTCACGAATCCGACGTGGAAGACCCGTCCGTCCGCGCGTGCGAAGAAGTACAGATCACCCGGTTGCTCCTCGCCGAGCTGCACGGCGGTGACAACCGCGGCCTGTGCGTGCGCGTCTCGCGGTACGACTAACCCCGCCTGACGGTAGGCGTAGTGAACCAGACCTGAGCAGTCCAGTCCGTATGGCGACAGCCCGCCCCAGAGGTAGCGCACCCCAACGAACTGCCGCGCGGCGTCCACCACCGCGATCCGGTCCGGCGGGACCGGTCCTACTGGACTGCTGGGTGCCTCACCGCCGGCGAGCTCGACGTGGCTGCGACGGACCCAACCGACGTATCCGCCGTCGTCCGCCGGGTTGGGCTGCCACGGCGCACAGATCCGTGCCCAACCGGCCAGGTCCTCCTCGAGCACGTCGACGGGCTCGCCCTCGAGCAGCTGCGTGAGGGTGCGTCCGTGCAGCCCACGTCGGACCTCCGCGGACTGCACCGAAAGCCAACTGTGGAGGTCAGGAACGGCAGCGGTTGCCGGCGCATCGATGTCACGCGGCGCGTCCGGCGACGTCCAGACCGTGGCCACCTCGACACACGTGCGGGCGGTCATGCCCAGCCTTCGATGTCGAGACCCGGTCCGGCAGGAAGGGTGATGGTGCCGGCGTCATAGACCAGCCCACCCCGGACGGGTGACGCTGAGAGCCACCAGGCTGCATCGAGGTCGCTCGTGACCGTCGTGGGGTGCGAAGCGACCAGGCTCGACGCCGCCCCGACACCGATCGGGCCCTCCATCATCGAGCCCACGAGCGTACCGACACCGTGGGCGGCCGCCAGGTCGAGCATGGTGCGCGCCGCCGCCAGCCCCCCGCACTTGGCCAGCTTCACGTTCACCAAGTCGGCCGCACCACGGGCGATCAGTGCGGACAGGTCACGGACGCCGAACACGGCTTCGTCGGCCATCACGGGCGTGTCCACCGCGGCAGTGACACGGGCGAGTCCTTCGAGGTCGTGCGCCGGTACCGGTTGCTCGACGAACTCGAGGTCGGCGTCTGCGTCCTCGAGCTCGCGGATCACGCGGATCGCCTGCCGGGCCGTCCACCCCTGGTTGGCGTCGACCCGGATCCGGACGTCCGGACCCACCGCATCGCGTACCGCGACGACTCTGGAGACGTCTGTCGCGGCGTCGGTGCCCACTTTCAGCTTGAGCGCTGTGAAACCGTCGGCCGTGCGGGACTTCGCGTCGGTGCTGAGCTGGTCGACGCTGCCGGCCGACACCGTCACGTCGGTGTCGACGCGGTGCGTCGTGGTGCCGAGGAGCTGCGGTAGTGACACGCCGAGTCTGCGCGCGGTCAGGTCGTGCAGGGCGACGTCGACCGCGCTCTTGGCACCGAAGTTGCCGACAACGGCGACGTCCAGCTCTCGCAGCAGGTCGGTGAGGTCGTCGGGAGAGCGGCCGACGACCACGTCGCGCAACGGCCCGAGCACGCAGGCCTCGGCACCGGCGAGGGACTCTCCTGTCACCCTCCACACCTGCGGCGCCTCCCCAACGCCCCGCACCCCATCGGCATCGACGATCTCGACGACCAGGGTCTCTAGCGCCCTGGTGCTGCGTAGGGCGGTCACGAAGGGGGAGTGCAACGCTGCCGTCAACCGACGGCAGGAGACCTCGGTGACAGTCACGGCTGAACTCTACGGTCCGCGTACGCCGCCGCAGCACCGGCGGCGATCAACGCGCACCCGGCCTGCTCGTCGAGGTTGGACGTCGTGCACATCACGAACACGAACGGGTCTTCTCCGTCCGGGTAGACGATGTCCGCATCGTGGGAGATGCCGTTCACCCAACCGGACTTGTGCGCGACCCGGATGCCCGGCGGCAGTTGTGCGGGCAGGGCGTCATTGATCTGCTGAGCGGCGAGCACTGCCACGATCTCCCGGCAGGAGTCTGTCGACGCGGCCTGTCCTGAGGCCAGTGCCTGAAGGGTGCGCGCCAGGTCGGCAGCCGTGACGAGGTTGTCGTAACCAGCCTCGCGCGCGACACAGTCCTCGATGCCGCGGGTGACCACCGACGCGGACGCACCGACAGCCGCCAACGCCTCGGCCACCGCCTCCACACCCACCTGTTCGAGCACCAGGTTGGTGGCCAAGTTGCTGGAGCGGACGAGAGCACGTTGACACAACCATCGCAGGGCCACCTCGGTCCCGAGCCACCGCCATGGCTCTGGATCGCTGTCGTCGGTGTGCTCGATGCCGTAGCGCCCCGAGCCCGCGGCAGAGAGGAAGTCGTTGTGCACGGTGACGGGACGGTCGAGATCGAACGTGCCCTGGTCGGCCTCCCGGTACGCCGCGAGCACGAGCCCGACCTTCATGGTGCTGGCGGCGTAGTGCCGGGTGTGCTCATTGTGCGTGAACCACGCCTCGCCATCGAGCGGGCCCCACCACAAGGAGAACGTGCCCTGTGCCGCCAACGTCTCGACGAACCGCGATAGGGCAGGAAACGGCACCCGGACAGCATAGGGCGGCGCCGGCCGCTGTCGTGCAACCCGATTGCCGTCCGGAGTTGTCCGGTCGCCAGTCGGGACCGGCGCGCGCGGCCGCGCCGCCTACGTGGTTAGGTGCCGGTATGGCACTCGCGCGCTTCAAGAAGATCTGCATCGACGCTGTCGAGACGCTGCCGCTGGCGGAGTTCTGGGGCGCCGCCCTCGGTCAGCGGGTGGAGACCGACGACAAGGGCGAGGCGGGCCTCGTCAACGCCGAAGACAAGTACACGATCTGGTTCAACAAGGCGCCGCAGCCCAAGACCGTGAAACACCGGGTGCACCTGGACATCTACGCCAAGACGTTGGCCGATCTCGAGTCGCTCGGTGGCAAGGTGCTCGTGCCTCAGCGCGACGACCGCCGATGGACGGTGATGGCCGATCCCGAGGGCGGCGAGTTCTGTGCGTTCCTGCGCGACGACATGCCGGTGAACCGGCTGCACGGCCTCGTCGTGGATTGCACCAACCCGACCGCGCAGGCCAAGTGGTGGGGCAAGGTGCTGAAGGCGGAGGTCGTCCACCACGACGAGTACTCCACGGTGCAGCAGATCAAGAAGCTCAAAGGCGTCACGCTCGACTTCGTCCCCGTTCCTGAACGCAAGTCCGAGCCCAACCGGATCCACTGGGACGTGTCGGCGAAGTCGATGGACGGGCTGGTCGACCTGGGTGCGAAGGTGCTGCGGTTGCCGGACGACGACATCCGCTGGACCGTCCTCGCCGACCCCGAAGGCAACGAGTTCTGCGCCTTCCCGAGGGGCTGAGGCTTCGCTGGTGCGGCGTGTCGCGGCGCGGATCCACGTTCGTCTACTGCACCGCCGCCGTCGCCTGGCTGGCGAGGCACAAGCCGTGTCAATGGGGGTGAAGCCGCTTTTCCACAGCCGTGGCTACCGACGTGAGCTTTGCGGCCAGCACAACGCACGCAGCGATGAGTGCCACCAGCACGATTTTCTCGACCGGCCCAGTTCCCGAACTCCCCATGCTGACGACCAGGGACACGGTGAGTGCTGCCACGACAAGCAACAGGATGACTCTCGCGGCGCGGACCAACACGACCATCATTCGAGGCTAACGCCTGTCAGGTCACCTCCGGTAGTCGAGTCGTCAGGATGGTCCGTGCAGGGGTGCCTCACCACCCGCGAGCCAGCCATTCAGGAATCGAGC
>JACCVZ010000014.1 GCA_013697905.1 Nocardioidaceae bacterium | reverse complement strand
GGTACTGGCGGACGGTACGGCGTGGATGTCGGGTTCACAATGGCGCGACCGTGCGGTGATGCGCGCCTCGGTCAGCAACTGGTCGACCGACGACGCCGACGTCGCGGTGTCCGTTGACGCGGTGCGTAAGGCGGTCGCCGCGGTCGGGTAGGTCACGTGTCACGTCAACCGCTGCGCTAGCCCGGTTTCTAGCACGACCCTGCGGGTCGTGCCAGCACGTGTCATGCCCGCTCGAGGACGAGACTCTCCAACAGCTCCCGGTCTCGTCGTCCGTCGAGTGCACGACGGTGTCGCGCATGCCGCGAGTCAACAGGACCTTGTGAATGTTGCGCCCAGGTGCGGGCGTAGGCGACGAAGACGTCCCACTTGCGGACGCTGCTGAATAGTTGTTCCCAGTCCGGGTCATTGAGGTATCGGCTGCCGATCCGGTGCGGCCAGCGGCCTCCACATCGGTGGAGGTGCGTGCGGTCTCTAGGATCTCGTGCGAAGGCGTGTTTGCCGAAGAGCTCCCACAACGCACCGAGGGCGGTGTAGTCGCCGCGGTGCGGGTCATGGTTTTCCCACGCGAAGCCCCCGACTGCGTCTCACGGACGACGGTCCACGGCGGATAGTCCTCGAAGGGCCGTTCGCGATCTCCGTTGGCCCACACCACGATGAACCAGACCCACCATCGGTCCGCGCGCGGTGGTCCCTTCGAAGCGGGCACCGACGTGCGCATCGCCGGTCGGGGCCGATCCATCGGGCTCCGACGCACTCAGGGCTGAACTCCCCGATACGGGTGACGTCGGCCACCAGCGCCCATGCGTCCTCTGCAGGGCAGGCGATCTCGGTCGTCGCGCACTCGACGGTGCGGGCGAAGAGCTCCCGGTTGCTGGCATCTGGCACCGGACGCCAACCGTGTTCACCCCAACGGGACACCTCAGTGCCCACGGGGCTCAGGAGGCCGGAGCCTGTGAAGGCAACACGCCGAGCTGCTGCAGCTGGCTGAGCTGGTCGACCACGTGCCAGTGCTCGGCCATTCGTCCATCAGTGAGCCGGTGGATGTCGATCCCAGAGATCGTGTAAGACCGGTTGGTTGGCGGCATACCCATGAACGAGCCGGAGTGGGCGCCACTGCTGCTCCACCGCACGACGACGCGATCGCCCTCGGCGACGACATCCTCGATCGTGAACGTGCACGGTGAGAACGCCTCAAGCAACGCTGCCACGCGCTCCTTGAGGTCTGCGCGCCCGTTGCCCTGCCCGGGGAATGGGTCGTTCTCGATGTAGGCGTCGACCGCCAGCTCGTCAATGCGGGTGAGGTGGCCCGCGTTGAGCACCTCGTCGTAGTAGCGGCGGACGACCGTCTTGTTGGTCTCGGTGCTCATCATGACCTGCTTCCAGGGTGGATAGTGGGGACAGAAGGGAGCGTGCCATTGAGAGCCGGCCGACACCACGACGTCTCCCACCGTCTGGCCCACCGACCTCCAAACCTGCCGGGCGAACGGCCGGCGGCTGCTGGGGCACCTCGATGAGCGGCGAAACGTTCGCCGAACAGCTCCGTGCGCATCGCGCCGCCGCCGGGCTCACGCAGGTGGAGCTTGCGGAGCGTGCCGGGATCAGTGAACGGGCGGTCAGCGACATCGAGCGCGGCCTGCGCCGACACGTGTACGCCGTCACCGCTCGGTCTCTCGCCGATGCACTGGGACTCGGCCCGGCCGATGCTGCCGTGTTCGAGTCCGCAGCCAGACCTGCACGCGCCACGTCGGTGACGTCCACCGGACCGGTGTGGGGCACCGATTGGCGCAACCTTCGACGTACCTCGATGTTGGGGCGCGAAACCGAGCTCGACCAAGTTCTGCGTGCCCTCATCGACGAGAGCACCCGTCTGCTGACGATCACGGGGACGGGTGGCGTCGGGAAGTCGCGCCTGGCAGCCGAGGTCTGCTGGCGCGTCGAGAGCGACGAACCGGGACGGGTGGTCTGGGTGCCTCTGGCCGGGCTGCTCCAGCCAGACCTGCTCCTGGTGACGGTGGCCACGGCGCTGGGTGTTAGCGCAGGA
The DNA here is from genome assembly GCA_013697905.1 of Nocardioidaceae bacterium. Taxonomy (GTDB): domain Bacteria; phylum Actinomycetota; class Actinomycetes; order Propionibacteriales; family Nocardioidaceae; genus JACDHG01. Next base: position 2,042 of record JACCVZ010000014.1, on the reverse strand, counting down.
GCGGGGGAGGAACTTCCAGCAGTGCTGGCACGCGTGCTCGACCAGCGCAGCACACTTCTGGTGCTCGACACGTTCGAGCGGCTGTTCGATGCCGCCCCGGCCCTGGGCGTCGTGCTCGACAGGGCAACACACCTGCGAGTCCTCGTCACCAGCCGGGCGCCACTACGCGTCCGCGGTGAAAGGGAGCTGCCACTTCACGCGCTGCCGGAGCCAGTGGCGGCTGAGCTCTTCAGAGAGCGGGCGAGGTCCGCACGGCCCGGGCTCAGCCTCGAGGATGGTGACGCCGCCAGGCTGGTCGCCGACATCTGCCGCCCCCTCGCCGGTGTGCCACTGGCCTTGGAGCTCGCCGCTTCACGGGTCCGACACATGCCGCTCCACCTCCTGAGAGTTGAGCTCGGACAGCCGCTGCAGGTGCTGACCGACGGTGAGCGCGACCTCCCCGAGCGGCAACGGACGATGCGCAGCACGATCAGCTGGAGCCACCATCTTCTTGGCGCAGGCGACAAGGCGGTGTTCCGCCAGCTGGCGGCGTTCGCGGGGGGATGGACGCTCGACGCCGCTGAACAGGTCTGTGCCGCCGACCGCGTGCTCGCGGCGATCAGCCGGATGTGCGAGCACGGGTTGGTCGAGTTCGATCCCGCCACGAGGCCGGCGCGTTGGCATCTCCTCGGCCCGATCCGCGAGTACGCCGTCGAGCAACTCGCCGCTTCGCCCGAGGCCGATGCCGTCGTGCGGCGGCACGCGGAGTTCTATGCCGGGCTCGCCGCGACAGCAGCTCCGCTGCTGCTCGGCAGCGAACAGGCCGAGACTCGGAGGCTAATACGGAGCGAGGTCGCGAACTTGCGCGCCGCCCTGGGATCGGCAACTCAAGCGCGTGGCGACCCTGAGGTGGCGCTGCGGGCGGTCGGCGCGTTGTGGATGTTCTGGAGGCTTGAAGGTGCCTTCGAAGAAGGCCGGATCTGGATCCAGCGAACACTTGAACTTCCGGGGGTCGACGACTCGCCGTCCCGGGCGAATGCCCTCTGGGGCGCAGCCTGGCTCAGCTACCAGCGGGGTGACGTGCCGACTGCCACCGCCTACGCGCAGGAGTTGCTCAAACGGTCGACTGCGCCTGAGGCCGCACTCGACCGTCGCAACGCGCTCACCATCCTCGGGCACGTCGCGATCGCTCAGCGACGGTTCGACGATGCCCTGTCACTGCTCGAGGAGGCGCTCGAACTCGCGCGAGCGAGCAACGAGAGCTGGCACATCGCCACCTCGCTGCTCAACCTGGGCACCGTGCTGCTCCGGCAGGGCGACCCACGGCAAGCTGTGGTGGTGTTGGAGGAGGCGGTTGCGGCGCATGACGCCGCCGGCGACCGGCACTTCGTCGCCCACTCGCTGATTGAGCTTGGTTACGCGTTCCTGATCTGGGGCAGGGCCGAGGAGGCTGCGGCTCGGTTCGCCGCAGCAACCCGCACATTTCTGGACCTGGAGGAGCGATGGGGCGCAGCTGAGGCGGTGGCGGCGTTCGCCGTCCTCGCCTCCATGTGCGCTCACGCCGAGACCGCGTCGGTGCTGTCCGGCGCGAGCGAGGCGGCGTACGCAGAGATGGCCACGCGGGTGATGGTCCCCGACGCAGAGCTGGGGGCGCCGTTCGTGGCCCAGGCGCGCGCGGTCCTCGGTGAGACGGAATGGCGCCGTGGGGTCCAGAACGGCCGGGGACTGTCGTTGGAGGAGGCGGCTCAGCTCGCGCTGCGGAAGCTCGGCCCTGCCGGCGGCTAGTGGCTCATGCGGTCTACTGGAGCCGAAGTCGAACTTCTGTTGTCGGCGGCCACCGAGTTCCGGAAACGGGCGAAGCGGCACGCTGGCGGTGCCCGCTCACGGTCATCCAGTGGAGGGTGATCTGCCTATGCAGGCGATCCCCCGCGTACGCTTGCCAAGCGCGGTGTTGACTGCAAGGAAGCCGCGGCTGGTGCCCCGCACGCAGGACGCGCAGTGCGTCATAACGCCGCCTGTCGCTTTCAAGGAGGACGCGGCAACGCACTACGCAGTCCCGGGAC
>JACCVZ010000356.1 GCA_013697905.1 Nocardioidaceae bacterium | reverse complement strand
TCGAGGTCACCGGAAACCGTGACAAGCTCGAGGCGATGTTGCGGGTGCTCGAGCCGTTCGGTATCCGCGAGCTGGTGCAGTCCGGCCTCGTCGCCATCAACCGGGGCAGCCGCTCGATCACCGACCGAAGTCTCCGACCAGCACCGCCCCCGATCACGATCCGGCCACCGGCCTAGGCGCTCGAACCCGCACGTAAGACCGTCCCGACACCGTCACGACGAAGGAGAACCGACGCAGATGGCTGAACTTCTATATGACGACGACGCCAACCTCAGCATCATCCAGGGGCGTAACGTCGCGGTGCTCGGATACGGGAGCCAAGGCCACGCACACGCGCTGTCGCTACGAGACTCCGGCGTCGATGTCCGTGTCGGACTGCCAGCGGGCTCGAGGAGCCGTGCCAGGGCCGAGTCAGAGGGGCTGCGGGTCGTGACACCGTTCGAGGCGTGCGAAGAGTCGGACTTCGTCGTCGTGCTCGCACCGGACCACATCCAGCGTCGCCTGTACGCCGAGTCGATCGAGCCCAACCTCGTCGACGGTGACGCGCTGCTCTTCGGGCATGGTTTCAACATCCGCTTCGACTACATCCGGCCTCCCGACGGTGTCGACGTCGTGATGGTCGCGCCGAAGGGCCCCGGCCACCTGGTGCGGCGGGAATACACCGAGGGGCGCGGCGTACCCGTCCTCGTCGCGGTCGAGCAGGACGCCTCCGGCGCGGGCTGGGACCTTGCCCTGTCGTACGCCAAGGCGCTCGGCGGTACACGTGCCGGCGCGATCAAGACGACGTTCGCCGAGGAGACCGAGACCGACCTGTTCGGTGAGCAGGCAGTGCTCTGCGGCGGTGCCTCGCGGCTGGTACAGGCAGGTTTCGAGACGCTGATCGAGGCCGGCTACCAGCCGGAGATCGCGTACTTCGAGTGCCTGCATGAGCTCAAGCTCATCGTCGACCTGATGTACGAGGGCGGTATTGCCAAGCAGCGCTGGTCGGTGTCGGACACGGCTGAGTATGGCGACTACACGTCAGGCCCCTACATCATCGACGACTCGGTGAAAGCTCGGATGAAGGACGTCCTTACGGCGATCCAGGACGGGTCGTGGGCGGCTGGGTTCATCGAGGACCAAGATGCCGGCGCCCCCAAGTTCCAGCAGTTCCGCAAGGAGAGCGAGACGCACCCGATCGAGCAGACCGGGCGCGAGCTGCGGACGCTGATGGCCTGGGTGAAGTCGCAGGACGACGACTACACCGAGGGCACCGCCGCCCGCTGAGAGTGTGGCTTATCCTTGCTCGAGAATGCCATGAATCGTCTTCCGTTCGACCCTGATCTGGCTGCCGAGCACCAGCCAACCGAGCGACCGTTCGATGCCCGGTACGTCCGCGGCCGCCGCAGGTCCTGGCTACAGATCGGGCCAGTCCTCGCGGTCTCCGTCGGCGGTGCCGCCGGCGGCTGTGCACGCTACGGCGTCGATCAGCTGATCCCCACAACGGATGCCCTGCTGCCCTGGGGCACCTTGACCGTCAACGTTGTCGGCGCCTTGCTGTTGGCGCTGCTGCTGGTTCTGGTTCTGGAAGTCTGGCCGCCCACAAGATACGTCCGGCCGTTGCTGGCCGTCGGCGTGCTGGGCTCGTTCACCACGTTCAGCACGCTCATGGTCGATGTCGACCGGTTGTTCGCTTCTGAGCACCGCGGCACGGCGGGACTCTACCTTGGGGCCAGCCTCTCTGCTGGTCTGGTGGCGACCGGCCTAGGCCTCCTGATCGGCCGAGCCGTCGTCAGACGGCGAACGGCTTCTCGACGAAAGGTGACGCCATGAAGCTGCAGGGCCCGGCTCGGCGACTGACGATCTTCGTGGGAGAGACCGACCAGTGGCACCACAAACCCGTCTACACCGAGATCGTGCACCGGGCACACGCCGCTGGGATCGCCGGTGCCTCGGTGCTTCGCGGCATCGAGGGATATGGCGCGAGCCAGCACGTCCACACGACCCGAATCCTCAGCCTGTCCCAGGATCTTCCGGTGGCCATCATCATGGTCGACGCCGCCGAACGGATCGAGGCGTTCTTGCCGCGGCTGGACGAGCTCATTCGCGAAGGGCTCGTCATCATCGACGATGTCGAAGTCATTAAGTACGTCGGCCGCGAGGGCGACGAGCCGGCCCCGTGAGCACGCTTGCCTTCGTCGCCCTCGGCTCCGCGCTGGGTGCACCCGCTCGCTACTTGTTGGACGGCTTGATCCAGTCCGCTCACGAACGCGTCCTCCCGTGGGGGACGTGGACGATCAACATCACGGGTTGCTTCGCCCTCGGGCTGCTCGTGGGCTTTGCTGACCAGGGAGCGGTCGATGCGCGGCTGATGGCCGCGGTGGCCATTGGCTTCCTGGGCGCCTACACCACGTTCTCAACCTTCACGTGGGAGACGCTGCGGCTGGTCGAGGATGGCTCGCTGCTGGCAGCCTTCCTCAACGTCGCTGTGAGTACGGTCGTCGGCCTGGGGGCTGCCGCGGGTGGGCTCGCACTTGGCGCCCTCTGGTAACCCAGGCCGGCGGCGCAGGACCGAACGGCGCACGCGCCTGGTCTAGACTGGTGACCGCATGGGCACGGCGTGGTGCTCCGTCCGGCTCACCGCCGGTCTGTCGAGCCGCGAGGCAGCCGAAGGATCTCCTACCTGTGACCAAACCCGTTGTCCTGATCGCCGAAGAGCTGAGTCCGGCCACGGTTGAAGCCCTCGGCCCTGAGTTCGAGATCCGTCGTTGCAACGGCGCCGACCGGGCCGAGCTGCTGACGGCCATCGCGGATGTCGACGCGATTCTGGTTCGGAGCGCCACCAAGATCGACGCCGAGGCGCTCGCGGCCGCCCGCAGGCTCAAGGTGATCGCTCGCGCCGGTGTGGGGCTCGACAACGTCGACGTCAAGCAGGCAACGGTCTCTGGGGTGATGGTGGTCAACGCCCCGACGTCCAACATCGTCAGTGCTGCCGAGCTGGCGGTCGGTCTCTTGCTGGCCGCGGCGCGCAACATTGCCCCAGCCAGCACGGCCCTGAAGAACGGCGAGTGGAAGCGCGGCAAGTACGCGGGCATCGAGCTCTACGACAAGACGGTGGGAATTGTCGGCCTGGGCAAGATCGGCGTACTTGTCGCTCAACGGCTGAGCGCGTTCGGCATGAAGGTGATCGCGTACGACCCGTACGTGCAGGCCGGCCGCGCCGCGCAACTCGGCGTACGCCTGGTTGCGCTCGACGAGCTGAGCTCCTCAGCGGACTTCATCTCGGTGCATCTGCCGAAGACCCCCGAGACCGTCGGCCTCATCGGTGCCGAACAGCTCGCGCGCTGTAAGCCGTCCGCCGTGATCGTGAACGCCGCGCGTGGCGGCATCGTCGACGAGCAGGCGCTGTACGCCGCCATCAAGGAGGGGCGGATCGCGGCAGCAGGTCTCGATGTGTTCGCGTCTGAGCCGTGCACCGACTCTCCGCTGTTCGAGTTCGACAACGTGGTCGCCACCCCTCATCTGGGTGCGTCCACAGATGAAGCGCAGGAGAAGGCCGGGATTGCGGTCGCCAGATCGGTACGATTAGCCCTCGGCGGGGAGCTCGTGCCGGATGCGGTCAACGTCCAGGGCGGCCTGATCGCCGAGGACGTCCGACCCGGGATCCCTCTCACCGAGAAGCTCGGCCGCATCTTCACGGCACTGGCGGGGGAGGTGCCGCAGCAACTCGACGTCGAGGTGCGCGGTGAGATCACCGAGTACGACGTGCGCGTGCTCGAGCTCGCAGCACTCAAGGGCATGTTCATCGATGTGGTGGAGGAGACGGTCTCCTACGTCAACGCGCCCCTGCTCGCCGCCGAGCGTGGTCTCGCTGTCCGGCTCGTCACCGACCCCGAGAGCCCTGACCACCGCAACCTGGTCACCTTGAGGGGCACCCTGTCCGACGGGAGCCAGGTGTCGGTGTCCGGGACGCTGATAGGGATCCAACACCGCGAGCGGCTCGTCGAGGTGAACGGCTATGACGTCGACCTTGAGCCGACATCCCACCTTGCCTTCTTCACCTACACCGACCGACCGGGCATGGTGGGCGCGATCGGCCGCGTGCTCGGTGACGCCCAGATCAACATCGGCGGAATGCAGGTCGCCAGGGACCACCAGGGCGGACTCGCGCTGGTGGCGCTCAGCGTCGACTCCGCGATCCCCCCCGTAGTCCTCGATGACATCGTCGCGGAGATGGACGCGCAGACGGCACGCAGCGTTGAGGTCTGACCTCTATGCGGCGTTGCCGCGAGTGACGCGGTGCGTGCCGGTCAGGTCGACGACGTAGTGGCAACCGTGGGGTGATCGACAGGCGAAGATGCCGCCGAAGGGCTGTCGGACCTGCCATGTGCGCCATCACCGCTTGAGGACAAGGACTTTGGCGACGTTGGTGCCGTTCACTCGTCAGTCGCGCGTGGCGATGAGCACTGAGGCGTCGTTGGTCACCATCACCTCCACGGTGGTGAACCGCTTGTCGAGGAACCACTGCTGGCGCATGGTGTCGACCCGCCCGTCATAGATCGGTGGCCAGGCGGCACACGGGGTGAAGTCGTCAAGTACGGCGATGCCTCCGGGTCCGAGCAGTTCCGCAACCGTGTCGATCCCGGAGGCCTTCGCCTCCCGAACATCGAGGAACAGCAGTGAGAAAGGTGCCCGTGCGCGCAGCGAGGACCAGTCGCCTGTGACTACCTCGACCCGCGGGTCGTCCGAGAACAAGTCACCTACAGCGTCGGCTAGATCAGCATCGACCTCGGCGGTGATGACGGTGCTGCCCTCACGGGCCGAGCTCGCGAGCCATGCAGCGCCGACACCGCAGCCTGTGCCGCACTCACCGAGGACTCCGCTACGACTCGCTGCGAGCGCGGCCAGCAGCCGACCGGTCTCGAGCCGGCTCGAGGTGACGAAGCCACGGCGCCGGGACAGATCCAGAGCCCGGCTCACGACAGGAGGAAGGTCGGTCGGCGCTGTCACGGCACCGAGTGTCCCATACCGTTCGGGCACGGAGGTCTCGCATTGCAAGACAAATCACCTCTCCGGCTGACACGAGGTACGACGCTGCGTACGGTGGAACCATCATGCGGCACTTCGTAGTCATCCTTACTCGCCGCGGCGGGGCCTCCTAGGCCAACACCTCGCCGCGGAGTGTGGGCGTTGGCCGACCGCGTTGTGAGGAACCGCACCATGACGACCGTCATCCGGTCCCTCTTGTCATTCGCTGACCTGTTAGCCGCGCGATCCGCGCATCAGGTTCCGAGACGTCACCGCGTGAATGTTCCGCGTGATCCACCCTGAGCAAGAACTGGAGTCAACTTTTCATGTATGACATGTATCCCGAGTGGGGTCCGGCCCACCTGAACGAGGAGCGGTCGCCTGCCTCGTCGAACTGGGCTGCTGCCCCGGTGCAGGAGTCTCTCGACCTGCGTGACCACGGCGGGGAGCGCCCCGACGACAACTGACCCGGCAGTAGGCGCCGCGCGTCGTTCTTCCTAGGATGTCGTGATGACTGACAGTTTCCGCCTCGCCGTCATCGGCGGCGACGGCATCGGTCCCGAGGTGACCCTGCAGGCGCTCGACGCGCTCGACGCCGTCAGCAGGAGCGCAACCTTCACCTTCTCCCACACGCACTACGACCTAGGTGCGGAGGCGTGGCGTCGTACGGGGGACGTCTTGCCCGATGACGTGCTCAGCGAGCTCCGCGGGTACGACGCGATCCTGCTCGGTGCGGTCGGCGGCCGCCCCGGTGACGCATCGTTGCCGGCCGGCCTGATCGAGCGCGGGCTGTTGCTGCGGCTGCGCTTCGAGCGCGACCACTACGTGAATCTCCGGCCGTCGCGCAGCTACGTCGGAGTCTCGACGCCGCTGGCCGGTCAACCGGCGATCGACTTCGTGGTGGTACGGGAAGGCACCGAGGGTCCGTACGCCGGGAATGGCGGCCGGCTTCGCGGCCATACCGAGCACGAGATCGCCACCGAGGTGAGCATCAACACGGCGTACGGCGTCGAGCGGGTCGTCCGCGAAGCGTTCCGACGCGCGTCGCAGCGGCCCCGCAAGCACCTCACCTGGGTGCACAAGACGAACGTCCTCGTCCACGCCGGGTCGCTGTGGTCGAGGATCGTGACGAAACTATCCGAGGAGTTCGCTGACGTTGATGTCGACTACCTGCACGTGGACGCGGCGACGATCCTGTTCACGACCGACCCAGGTCGCTTCGACGTCATCGTCACCGACAACCTTTTCGGTGACATCCTCACCGACCTGGCCGGCGCGGTCACCGGCGGTATCGGCCTCGCGGCGAGCGCGAACCTCAACCCTGAGCGCACCGCGCCGAGCATGTTCGAGCCGGTGCACGGCTCGGCGCCCGACATCGCCGGACAGCACAAGGCCGACCCCACCGCCGCGATCTCGAGCGTGGCGCTGATGCTCGACCACCTCGGTCTGAGCGACGCCGCGACCACCATCGACCGGGCGGTTGCCGCGGACATCACCGAGCGCGGCGCTGCCGTACGAAAGACCGAGGAAGTCGGGGACGACATCGCCGCCCGCATCCGTCATCTCGTCGGCTAACGTGCCCCTATGACGTCGTCTCACATCGTGATCGAACCCAGTGCGTCGCCGCTCGACGACGAGCGGCGGGCGCAGATCCTGGCCGATCCCGGTTTCGGTCGCCACTTCAGCGACCACATGGTTGTCATCGAGTGGACGCCCGACGAGGACTGGCACGGTGCCACCGTCAAGCCGTACGGTCCGTTCAGCGTCGACCCGGCGAGTTCGGTCCTGCACTACGCGCAGGAGATCTTCGAGGGACTGAAGGCCTACCGGCATGGCGACGGCTCCGTCTGGACGTTCCGCCCCGACGCCAACGCCCACCGGTTCCAGCGCTCCGCCGCTCGGATGGCGCTGCCGTCACTGCCCGTGGAGGTGTTCATCGAGGCAATCGAGGCCTTGGTGTCGGTCGACCACGCGTGGGTTCCGAGCGGGGGAGAGAGGTCGTTGTACTTACGTCCCTTCATGTTCGCCTCGGAGGTTTTCCTCGGCGTACGTCCGGCGAAGCATGTGACGTTCGCCGTCATCGCGTCGCCGGCCGGCCCCTACTTTGCTGGTGGTGTCACACCGGTGTCGATCTGGTTGAGCGAGGACTTCACGCGTGCCGCCCCCGGAGGAACCGGCGCGGCAAAGTGCGGCGGCAACTACGCCGCGAGCCTGGTCGCCCAGGCCGAGGCGATCGACAACGGCTGCGACCAGGTGGTCTTCCTCGATGCCCGGAACCAGCGTGACGTCGAGGAGCTGGGCGGCATGAATATCTTCTTCGTGTACGCCGACGGCTCCCTCGCGACGCCGCAGCTGAACGGCTCGATCCTCGAAGGTGTCACTCGTTCGTCCGTGCTGGAACTCGCAACGGAGTTCGGCCACAAGACCGACGAGCGTAGCGTCACGATCGACGACTGGCGCGACGGGGTGGCGACCGGTGACATCGTCGAGGTGTTCGCCTGCGGCACGGCTGCGGTGCTCACGCCGGTGGGCACCCTCAAGTGGCGTGGCGGCGAGCTCTCCTGCGGCGAGGAGGCTGGACCCGTCACCTTGCAGATCCGGGAGCGACTCCTCGACGTCCAGTACGGACGGGTCGGTGATCCGCATGGTTGGATGCACCGGTTGTGGCCGTGACAGTCTGCACTCGTAACGGGTCGAGCAAGCTGTCGGCTCACGATCTGGGCAGGCGTTGTGCCACACTCGGGACCATGACTTCCGGCCGGCTGATTATCGGCTAGCGCGTCCGACGTACTGTTTGGTCGCGCCGACCTCTCGTGGAAAACGGGGGGTCTTTTTGTTGGGTTGGACCCGCTCGAGGATGTGGAACCCTGACTATGACCACTGACGACTTCCATGTGTACGACACGACCCTGCGCGACGGCGCACAACAGGAGGGGCTCCACCTGTCGGTGCACGACAAGCTGCAGATCGCCATCCAGGTGGACGCCCTCGGCGTCGGGTTCATCGAGGGTGGTTGGCCGGGAGCCGTGCCCAAGGACACCGAGTTCTTCGCCCGGGCGAAGAACGAGCTGGACCTCCAGCACGCCACGCTGGCCGCGTTCGGTGCGACCCGCCGACCCGGCGTACGCGCCGCCGAGGACCCTCAGGTCGCCGCGCTCCGTGACAGTGGCGCGTCGGTCGTCACGCTGGTGGCAAAGAGCAGTGACCGGCATGTGCTCAAGGCGTTACGCACCACGCTGCACGAGAACCTCGCGATGGTGGCCGACACGGTGTCGTACCTGCGCGCAGAAGGCCAACGCGTGTTCCTCGATGCGGAGCACTTCTTCGACGGCTACCGCGACAACCGGGACTACGCCCTGGCCGTGGTGGTGACAGCAGCCGAGGCGGGTGCCGAGGTTGTCGCGCTGTGTGACACCAACGGCGGCATGCTGCCCGACGAGGTGGCGGCCAGCGTGCGCGATGTGGTTCAGTCGACCGGCGTACGGGTGGGGATCCACTGCCACAACGACACCGGCTGCGCGGTCGCCAACACGTTGTCCGCGGTCGATGCCGGCGCGACGCATGTCCAGGGCACCATCAACGGTTATGGCGAGCGCACAGGCAACGCCGACCTGCTCACCGTCGTGGCCAACCTCGAGCTCAAGCGCCTGCAACCAGTGCTCCCACCTCAGCTGCTCCGCGACTCCACCCGGATCGCGCACGCCGTCGCTGACGTCACCAACGTGCCGCCGTCCTCGCGCCAGCCGTACGTCGGCATCTCCTCGTTCGCGCACAAGGCCGGCCTGCATGCGAGCGCCATCCGGGTGGACTCCGACCTCTACCAGCACGTCGACCCGACCGAGGTCGGCAACGACATGCGGCTGCTGGTCTCGGAGATGGCCGGTCGCGCGTCGATCGAGCTGAAGGGCCGCGAGCTCGGCTACGACCTGTCGCACGACCCCGCCTTGGTGGCGCGGGTGACCGACCGGGTGAAGGCACTGGAGGCGACCGGCCACACGTTCGAGGCGGCGGACGCCTCCTTCGAGCTGCTCCTGGTCGAGGAGGCCGAGGGGGTGCGGCCGTCGTACTTCGAGGTGGAGAGCTGGCGGGTGATCTCTGAGTCGCGGCCCGGCCAGGAGGCGGCGTCGGAGGCGACCGTCAAGCTAGCCGCGGGCGGTGACCGGATCGTCGTCACGGCGCAAGGCAACGGCCCGGTGAACGCGCTCGACGCGGCGCTGCGGCGTGCGATCGGGCAGGCGTTCCCGGAAGTGTCGAAACTGGAGCTGGTCGACTACCGCGTCCGCATCCTCGACCAGGGCCGCGGCACCGACGCGGTTATCCGAGTGCTGATAGAGACCGCCGACGACACCACCTCGTGGGTCACCGTCGGTGTCGGCCACAACATCGTCGAGGCATCGTGGCGGGCGCTGCTCGACGCGGTGACCTACGGCCTCCGCCGCGCCGGCGTCCCACCCCTCTCCTCCCGTTGAGCCGCCAGTTTCTAGGTGTTGAGCCGCCAGCTTGTCGCGCTCCCTGTTTCATGTACAGCGGCAAACGGAGGCGGTCCGAGAATCTCGATAGCCCCGGTCTGGCGCGCCGCTTCGCTGACCCGGTCGAAGTCGATCGGCCCTGACGCGTCGGCCTGGGTCGCCGGGTAGCTCGCCATCCGGAAGAAGTCCTCACCGTTGCCCGGAGTCTGCAGACACAACATCCGCGCCCGAGGGGAGGTGACAAGGAAGGCGTGCGGGGCACCTCGCGGGATGATCGCGATGCCACCTGGGCCGAGGTGAGACTCGTTGCCTTCCACGACCAGCAGGATCTCGCCCTCGAGCATGTAGAAAGTCTCGTCAGCATCCGGATGCTGGTGCAGAGGGGTTACTTTGCCACCCTCGAGGTCATCTTCGAACAGTAGGAAGTCTCCGCCCGTATCTGCGGCTGTCGCCTTCCAGGTATGCAGCCCGCCGCCGTAGAACCAGCGGCGTTCTCCCTCGCGTCCGGTACGGATGGTCGCGGTCGACGCTGGCATGACTGCTCCTTCTGTTTATGAGACTTCTGTACCATAATGAAACTAGGGTACCGTAAACGCTATGTCAACACCGTACGAAGAGACCGGCCGGACGAGTCAGAAGAAGCGGACGCGCGACCTCCTCATCTCGGTGACGCGGCAACTGGTCCAGCAAGGGGCTGCGTCACCGACCGTCGAGCAGGTGGCGGTAGCGGCTGGCGTCTCGCGAACGACCGCGTATCGCTACTTCGCAGACCAGCGCGCGCTCTTTTTGGCGGCGCACCCTGAGATTGATAGGACGTCGTTGCTCGAGGCGGAGTCTCCCACTGACCCCGAAGCTCGATTCCTGGCGGTCGTCGACGCGTTCACGACTCTGGTGGTGGAGACCGAGCTTCAGCTTCGGACGATGCTGAGACTGTCCTTGGCGGAGCCGGCGACAACGGACCTGCCGCTGCGACAAGGTCGCGCAGTCGGCTGGTTCGAGGACGCCCTCAAGGGGCTGCAACCGGCTTTCTCGGACGACCAGCTGCGCCGGTTCGTGCAGGCAGTGCGCAGTGCCACCGGGATCGAGGCCTTGGTCTGGCTGACCGATGTGGCGGGGCTCTCTCGAGCAGAGTCCCTGGAGCTGATGCGATGGTCGGCCCGTGCCCTCTTGAGGGCGGCTCTCACCGACGGGCCACCCCCCGCCTGACCAGGAGATCACGCTTGGTGGCGCTGCTCTGGGACGCGCAGGAGAGGCAGGAACCAGTGCACAAGCGGCCCGATCGAGAAAACAAACAGCAACGTGGCGACGCCCAGCGTGCCTCCGAGCAGGAACCCTGTGAGGACGACGGCTACCTCGATGCAGGTCCGGACGACCCGCACAGAGCCGCCGGTCCGCCGTACGAAGCCGGTCATCAGGCCGTCGCGCGGCCCGGGCCCGAACCTTGCGCCGATGTAAAGGGCGGTCGCCACCGCGTTCACCACGATCGCGACGACGACGTATGTCGCGCGCAGCCACCACGCGTGCGGTGTCGGCATCAGCACCACTGAGAGGTCGATGCACGGACCGATGACGAGTGCGTTGGACAGCGTCCCTAGTCCCGGACGCTCCCGCAGCGGCATCCATAGCAGCAGCACTACGAACGCGACGATGATGGACCAGATACCGATCGACAGTCCGACATGGCGGGCCAGCCCCTGGTGGAGCACGTCCCACGGCAGGACACCCAGGCGCGCCTCAACGAGCAGCGCCTCCGACCAGCCGAACACCACCAGGCCGACGTACAGCTGGACCAGGCGACGGCTCAGGTGGTGTCGAGCGGGCCGCAACATTGCTCAAGCGTAGGTGGGGTGCCCCGCTTCGAGGACGGTGTCACAGATGCCGACCAGTCGCTCCCGCAGCCGGCCCGAGCGAGCCGCGAAGTCCCGTTGGTAGGCGACGTATACCGCCTTGCCCTCCGCCGCCTCGATCCGGATCGGCTCGACGCCGAGCGCGCGCAGGTCGTACGGTGCAGCGCGCATGTCGACGAGCCGCACCTCTCGTGCAAGTTCGAAGCAGTCCGCTACCAGCTCCGAGGGCGTGAACGGGGCGAGCTTGAACGCCCACTTGTAACAGTCCATCGCCGCGTGCAGGCACCCGGGCTGGTCGTTCACCGACTGCGAGGCACGCGTCGGCTGGACGAGGTTCAGCGACCGCGCCGGCTCGGCAAAGAAGCGGAACGCGTCGAAGTGCGTGCACGTGATGCGATGCGACTCGACCACGGCGTCCGTGCCGCTGGACCCCAGCCGCAAGGGGTACGCCGGATGTCGCAGCTCGTCCGGCCGTTGCCGGTAGACCATCGCCCATTCGTGTAAGCCGAAACAGCCGAGCACCGGCGACCGGCCAGCCGTCGAGACGAGAAGCCCACGGATCCAGCTGACACGTTCGCGGCGCGTCGATGCGAGCTCGGCGTCGACGTGCGCCGAGTCCCCGTCGACGCAGTACGCCGAGCCGCCCCGGAACTCGCTGACGCCCTCACCCCGGAGCGCGACGCCGATGCCAGGATGCCAACTCCGTAAGGCAGCCGGCGTGTAGGAGTAGTAGGTGAAGAGGAAGTCCTCGACCGGGTGGGGGATGCCTCGGCGACGGCGCTCGAGGTGGGGCGAGATCCACGCGTCGACCCGGGCGTGGTGGGCGTCGCGACGGGCACGCCACTGCGTCTCTTGCAGCTCATCCGACATCCGGTCATGGTAGGTGTCGGAACCGGCCGACGTCGGTGACGCCAGGCGCGTATGCCGAGTGGGTCAGCTCGCCTGGAGGAACTCCAGCCAGGCTGCTGTCTCGTGCGCCCGCCGGAACCGCAGCACTCTTGGCGGGTCTGGGTCGGCGGCCCAGGCGTCGACGCGACTCCGTTTGCGACGAAAGGACGTGAAGTGCCATTGAATGATTGAGTCGCGCTGCAAGAAGCCGCTGCGGAGCGTCTCGAAATTTCCGTTGCAGATGGGCCGCTTGTCGAGCGACCTTGCCAGCGAGCGCCGCACGAGCCGCTGCAGTGAGAACCACCTCGGGTAGTCCAGTGCCACCACCAACTCCACCCGTTCCAGCACCACATCGAGCCACGAGCCGTACGCAGCATCGAGCACCCATGCCGGCTGGGTGCAGATCGACGCCACTCGCCGACGTTGCTCTGCGAGCGGCACCTCCACCCACCCGGGCTCCCAGGTCAGATTGTCGATGGCGTGGTAGGTGAGCCCAGTGGCAGCGCTGATCTCTTGCGCGAGGGTGGTCTTGCCCGACCCGGTGACGCCGTACACAAGCACCCGCTGCGCCCCTCCGAGTCCCTTCGGCTGCTCCACGACACGACCCTAGGGCTAGGCATGGCCGGCGTGATGTGCATGGGCATCGCCAGTGCACCGGCCGCCGCCACTCCGTTTCTGGGCAGGGCAGTCGGGGCAGCGGGATTCACGGTGGCCTCGCGCCGCTTGGTGGACTAGTGGCGCAGCGGGCTGGCCAGTGCCGGCCTGGAGCAGCTCGGCGAGCCCGCCGGGCATCCGTTCTGCCTGTCCACCTGCGACGACGTGCAGACCTCACAGGAGTAACCCACCGGTAGGCTTGCCCGTCGTGAGGATCGCGAGATACACGACCGGAGATGATCCGGCGTACGGCGTCGTGGGGGGTCCTGACGGCGACGAGATCATCGCCACCATGGTCGGTGATCCGTTGTATGTCGGCGTGGAGTTGACCGGCGAGCAGGTGAGTCTCGCCGACGCTCGGTTGCTGGCGCCGGTCATCCCGCGTAGCAAGGTCGTGTGCATCGGACGCAACTACGCGGCGCATGTCGAGGAGCTCGGTCACGACATCCCCGAAGAGCCGCTGGTCTTCCTCAAGCCCAACACGTCCGTGGTGGGTCCGCACGACCCGATCGTCTATCCCGACCAGAGCAACAATGTGCATTTCGAGGGAGAGCTCGCGGTGGTCATCGGCCGCATCTGCCGCGACGTACCGGTCGAACGCTGGAAGGACGTCGTGCTCGGCTACACGGTCGCCAACGACGTGACGGCTCGAGACCTGCAGGAGAAGGACGGCCAGTGGGCGCGGGCAAAGGGCTTCGACTCGTTCTGCCCGCTGGGCCCGTGGATCGAGACCGAGCTGGACCCGGCTGACCTGACGGTCACCACCGAGCTCAACGGCGATGTCAAGCAGCTGGGCAAGACGAGTCTCATGCTCTACGACATCGCCACCGTCATCGGCTACATCACGTCGTTCATGACGCTGCTGCCGGGTGACGTGATTTTGACCGGCACCCCGGCGGGTGTCGGACCCATGCACCCCGGCGACGACGTTTCCGTCACCGTCGAAGGGATCGGAACGTTGACCAGCAAGGTGGTTTCTCGTGACTGACGCACCCACGTCCCCGGTTCGCGTTCGGTTCTGTCCTTCGCCCACGGGCAACCCTCATGTCGGACTGATTCGAACTGCGCTCTTCAACTGGGCATTCGTGCGTCACCTGGGCGGCACGTTCGTCTTTCGGATCGAGGACACCGACGTCAGCCGCGACTCGAAGGAGTCCTACGACACCATGCTCGACGTCATGCGCTGGCTGGGTCTCGATTGGGACGAGGGCCCGGAGGTCGGCGGACCGCTCGGTCCCTACCGACAGTCCGAGCGCTACGACATCTACGAAGACGTCGCCGCTCAGTTGCTTGCTGCCGGACGTGCTTACCACTGCTACTGCTCCCATGCCGAGCTCGAAGAGCGCAACGCGCGTGCGCGCGCCGAGGGTCGCACGCCCGGCTACGACGGCCACTGCCGCGACCTCACGGCCGATCAGGTGTCGGCCTACGGGGCGGAAGGGCGCCAGCCGGTCGTACGTTTCCGGATGCCTGACAACACGATCACGTTCCACGACCTGGTTCGCGGTGAGATCAGCTTCGCCAGCGAGCATGTGCGCGACTACGTGCTGGTGCGCGCGAACGGGCATCCGCTCTACACGCTCGTCAACCCCGTCGACGATGCCCTGATGGAGATCACCCACGTGCTTCGAGGTGAGGACCTGCTCTCGTCCACGCCGCGGCAGATCGCCCTGTATGACGCCATGGCCGAGATCGGGGTTGGCAGCGGAAAGACTCCGCAGTTCGGCCATCTTCCTTACGTGATGGGTCAGGGCAACAAGAAGTTGTCGAAGCGTGACCCGGAGTCGAGCCTGCTTGGTTACCGCGTCAGGGGCTTCCTGCCCGAGGGGCTGTTGAACTACCTTGCTCTACTCGGCTGGGCCATCGCTGAGGACCGTGACATCTTCTCCATGGACGAGATGGTCGAGTCGTTCACGATCGACCGGGTCAATCCCAACCCCGCCCGCTTCGACATGAAGAAGTGCGAGGCGATCAACGCGTCGCACTTGCGAGCGCTATCGGTGGATGATCTGGCGGAGCGCGTTATCCCCTACCTCCAGGCCGCCGGCCTTGTCGCCGACCCCGTGTCGCCCCCCGAGCGCGCTCTGATCGTGGCCGCAGCACCGCTCATCCTTGAGCGGATGACCACCCTTGGTGAGGCGGTCGACATGATCGGCTTCCTGTTCGTGCCGGAGGCGGAGTTCACCGTGGATCTTGACGATGCCGCGAAACTGCTCGAGAGCGACGGCGTCGCCGTGGTGCGGGCGGCGTACGACGCGCTGAACGTGGTACAGAGCTGGGACACTCCGTCGATCGAGCTGGCGCTGCGGACCAAGTTGGTCGAGGAGATGCAGCTCAAACCGCGTCACGCGTTCGGACCCGTGCGGGTCGCCGTGACCGGCCGCCGTATCTCGCCGCCGCTGTTCGAGTCGCTCGAGCTGCTCGGGCGTGAACGCTCACTGTCTCGGCTGAGCCTTCTCCTCGTGGGTTGACCGTGAGCGATCAACCGCCCTCCAGCTGGCGCCCAGGCGCCGCACCAGATTCAGGTCGGCCGCTTGCGCCGCCACCCACGGGGCAGCCGTACGCACCAGGGGCGACATACCCGCCGGGCCAGCTGTACGCGCCGAGTGCAACGCCGGGGCAGGGGGCTCTGCCGCCCTCTGTGGGGTCGCCGGGTTACCACCGGCGACAGCGCGGCATCACAGGCGCGTGGTGGCGCCTCTGTGTCGCGATCGCCGGGTCGGCCGTCGGGTTGGTCGCTGCGGCAGTCGCGGCCGTCTTCTGCGTCACGGTCGTCGCAAGGGCGATCGGCTACGACGACTTCACCGTCGACCCGAACGACGGGATCAATGCAGGCGAGATGTTGGCAACCAACCTGGGGCTTGCGCTCCTGATCCCGGTCGCCGCTCTGCTTGCACGCACCGTGTACGGAGTCAAGCCGCGGCGGTTGTCGTCGGTCCGGCCCGGCCTGCGCTGGACGTGGCTGATCGCCTGCGCGGCGATGGCAACGGCCGTCTGGGCGCTGCTCTTCGCGCTCGTGCTGGCGGGAGTTCTGGCCCAGGGCAACGCCAGGCTCGGTGCGGCGGTAGTGGGGTTCCTCCTCGTCGTCGTGCTGACAACCCCGTTGCAGGCCGCGGGCGAGGAGTACATCTTCCGCGGCCTGCTGATGCAGGCGTTCGGCACCGCCAGGCTGCCGACGTGGTGCTGCTGCCTCGCCACCGGTGCACTGTTCGCGACAGCCCACCTCCAGTTCCAGCCGGCGCTGTTTCTGGACCGGCTGCTGCTTGGCGTGGTGTTCGCCTGGCTGGTCGTCTGGACCGGGGGGCTCGAGGCCAGCATCGCCGTTCATGCGGTGAAGAACGTGTCCGTCCTCGTCCCGGCCGCTCTACTCGGCAACGTCGAGGACGCGATCGACCCGGGTTCGGTGACCTGGGTACCGTTCGTCGTCGATGTCGTGCTGCTCTCGATCGCCGTACCGTGGATCGCGTATCGATGGCGCAGACGTGAGCGCCAGATGGGGCCTGCAGGCACGTCGTACCCGACGACTTCAGGTTGAGCAAGACGTCCCTGACGGGGTCGCTACGGCGTCCGCAGGACGGGACCGAGACGGGCGTACGCCGTTTGGTCGGACCGAGCCGCTCCGGTATCGTCATCCCTCGGCGTTCGCGCAGACGGCGCCTCTCCCATGGGGTATGGGGTAATTGGCAGCCCGACTGGTTCTGGTCCAGTTAGTCTAGGTTCGAGTCCTAGTACCCCAGCGGTGAGCGGCTGAGGGACTCGGCTTCTCTACCACTCGATGGCCCCGTTGTGTAGCGGCCTAGCACGCCGCCCTCTCAAGGCGGTAGCGCGGGTTCGAATCCCGTCGGGGCTACCATCGGCGCAGCGCGTTGGCCCGGCACATATGAACCGTTGACCCGGCACATATGAACCCTTGAGCCGGCACATATGAACCCTTGAGCCGTCATACGTGCAGGGCTCGGCGTACCTCTGCGGTCCACACCGCGATCTGATCCGGGCCGAAGGACGCCTTCGTCACGACGATCACCGTCCAACCGTGGTCGCACAGCCATCGGCGGCGTCGCTTGTCTGCCTCGCTTTGGTCAGGGGAGTCGTGGAACTCCTCGCCGTCGTACTCGACCGCGACGCGGGCGCGCGGATAGGCCAGGTCGAGGCGGGCGATCTCACGGCCGTCCTGCCGGATCACCCATTGCAGCTCCGGGCGCGGCAAGAGCTCGTCAATGAGCGCTATCCGCGTCCACGACTCACCCGACGACTCTGCGCGAGGGTCGGCGATGTTGACGAGTTCGCGCAGTTGTACGACGCCGCGTCGGCGAAAGTAGCGCGATAATGCCGTCTTGAAATCGTCAGGCGTCAACCCGTGATGGCGCATGAACCCGTCGAGCGCCGCCAGCGCAGACCGGCGTGGGAGCAGGCATCCGAGGTCGAGCGCGGTACGTAGCGGTGTCGTCACCTTGACTCCGTGGATGACCATGACGTCGCCGTCCGCGAGATCCCGTTCGCCGCCGCTGGTCCCGGCACGGCGGATGCGCGAGTGGTCGCGCAGGACGAAGGTCTCGACCGGCGGCAGTAGGTCGAGCTCACGGTAGTCGAGCACGTCGACGCCGTGCAGCCATGCCGCGGTCCGGTCGCACAGCACGGCGAACCGCGAGACGACCAGTGCGACAGCCCGCGCTCGGTTGAGCAACGTGTCCGGCACATCAGCGGCTTGGTAGACGCCGTGCAGTACTCGGCGTACTTCACGCGATCTCACCAGCCGTTGAAGCCGATGGCGAGGTATGCCGGCGGCTACTGCGCTGGTGGCGGTAAAAGGGACCTGAGGGAGGGCAGCAGCAGGCTTGAGCATCGGTCGACTATGGCCCGATCGGCCCTCGGGCCGTGGAACGTGTCCACAGGTCTTCCGTGGCGGCCGCCTCCATTTGTGCCGGCTCAACGGTTCATTTGTGCCGGCTCAACGGTTCATTCTTCGGAACTCCTTCTCACGGTTGGGCGGTTGCCTCTTCGGCCGCGAACGAAGACAGCTCCTCGGGGGTGAACGCCCGCAGCACGCAGAACTCGTTGCCATCTGGGTCGGCGAGCACCACCCAGCTGACGTCGTCGGCTTGACCGATGTCGACACGCCGGGCACCCAACGACTCGAGTCTGGCCACCTCGGTCGCCTGGTCAAGCGGGCGCAGATCCACGTGCAGCCGATTCTTCCCCGTCTTCGCATCATCGACTTTGAGAAACAGCAAGTCCGGCACAACGCCGTCCTGCGGGCTACCCGCGGGAGGCTCCAGCGCCACCCCGTCCGGTTCGTCATGAGTCTTCCGCCAGCCCAGTGCCGACTGCCAGAAGTCGGCAAGCTCGGCCGGGTCGTGGGTGTCGATGGAAAGGCACTGAATACTGAGCGTCATAGCCGAACTGTGCTCGAATCATCCCATCGGCGTCCAGCAGATTTCGGCCAACCGTCATGTCCGAATCCCGCCAGTCTCGGACCGCGACATGGGGTTTGATAGGTCCCATGGATGCGACGTACGAGATGGTGAGCGACGCGGATCGCTGCTACCGCGCCGTCCTCAGCCGGGACCACCGGTTCGACGGTGTCTTCTACACCGCAGTACGCACCACTGGCATCTACTGCCGGCCGTCGTGCCCGGCGGTCACCCCCCGCCGGCGCAATGTCGACTTCTTCGTCACCGGAGCGGCCGCACAGTCGGCCGGGTTCCGGGCTTGTCGCCGCTGTCGCCCGGACCTGACCCCAGGCTCACCTGGGTGGGATGTCAAGGCCGACGTGGCTGGACGCGCGATGCGGATGATCTCCGACGGCGTCGTCGATCGTGAGGGCGTCGAAGGGCTGGCGGCTCGTTCCGGATACACTGCGCGGCACCTGAACCGTGTGCTGACCGAGCGGCTCGGCACCGGGCCTGGCGCTCTGGCGAGAGCGCAGCGCGCACACACGGGGCGCATCCTGATCGAGACCACAGACATGCCGTTCGCCGACGTGGCGTTCGCCGCTGGTTTCTCGAGCATTCGACAGTTCAACGCCACCGTGCAACAGGTGTACGCCGAGACGCCGTCCGCGCTGCGACACCGCCGCCGTGCGAGCCGCGTGCCGACCGCCGCCCCGGGCGTGGTCACGCTGTCGCTCGCGGTTCGGCAGCCGTTCGGCGCCGGCGGGCTTCTCGACTTCCTGTCGCCGCGGACCGTGCGCGCGGTCGAGGCGGCCGACGGAAGGACCTACACCCGGACACTGCGGTTGCCCCGGAGCCACGGAATGGTCCACTTGACGCCCGGCGTCGACCAGGTGACTTGCACCGTTCGTCTTGCGGACCTCCGTGACCTGACTTCGGCCGTCGAGAGGTGCCGACGGCTCTTCGACCTCGACGCAGACCCCGTGGCCATTGACGCGCATCTCGGCAGTGATGACGTCCTGGGACCGTGGGTCCTGAAGCGCCCCGGCCTGCGGGTGCCAGGCCACGTCGATGGTTTCGAGGTCGCAGTTCGAGCCATGGTGGGGCAACAGATCTCCGTGGCAGGCGCCCGTACCATCGCGGCTCGGCTGACCCAGGAGTACGGCGAGCAGGTTGCCGACGATGGTCCGGTGACGCACCTGTTTCCATCGGCGGAATCGATCGCCGCCGCCGACCCGGAGCTGCTGCCGTTGCCGCGGGCCCGCGGGCGCGCCCTCGTCGGGGTCGCCGCGGCAGTGGCGGACGGTGAGATCGTCCTTGACAGGGGCGCCGACCGCGGCGACGTACGCCGGTCCCTGTTGGCGCTGCCGGGAGTAGGTCCCTGGACGGCTGACTACATTGCGATGCGTGCACTCGGCGACCCCGACGTGTTCCTGCCCACCGACCTCGGCGTGAAGCAGGGGTTGGCCCGGCTCGGCGTGACCGCTCGGACCGAGAACCTCGCCACAGCATGGAGTCCATGGCGTTCCTACGCCCTGATGCACGTGTGGTCGGTCCTGAGCGATGAACCACAACACAAGGAGGAACGATGAGCACCAGCATGCTGATGAAGTCGCCAGCCGGCACGATGCGACTCGAGAGCAACGGCCAGGCCCTGACGCACGCGGAGTTCGTGGCCGAGGATGTTCTCCCAGAAGGCCTCGAGGGTGACCCCGATCCGGTGCTTGTCGAGGCACGCGATCAGCTCGAGGCGTACTTCGCAGGCGAGCTGCACGTCTTCGGCCTGCCGCTGTCAGCAAAGGGCACGGACTTCCAGGCACGGGTGTGGGCCGAGCTGGTCAAGATCCCGTTCGGGGAGACCACGTCGTACGGCGCTATCGCGGCTCGGCTGGGGAAGCCTCCGGGTGCCTCACGAGCCGTGGGCCTGGCGAACGGCGCGAACCCGATCGCGGTCGTCGTGCCGTGCCATCGAGTCATCGGCTCCAACGGCAAGCTGGTCGGGTACTCCGGCGGCCTCGATCGCAAGCGGTATCTGCTCGGCTTCGAGTCGTCGAAGGCACCTCAAGCTGCCCTGTTCACGTGACGGTTGACTTGCCAGCTTGTTGCGGTTGACGTGCCGAGTTGTTGCGGGACAGCCGCGTGCAGCTGGCTGTCGCCGAAAAGGTGGCGGCTCAACCTCAAGAAGGTGGCGGCTCAACGAAAATGGTCACTCGACGGAGCGACGCAGCGACTCGCTCAGGCGTTCGGCGGCGGCGAGCACCGCCGGAGCGTGCATGCGGCCGGGTTGCCGACTCATCCGCTCGAGGGGTCCGGAGACCGACACCGCTGCGATCACCTTGCCGGAGGGGGAACGGACACCGGCCGAGACCGACGCCACGCCTGCTTCGCGCTCGCCCACGCTCTGCGCCCACCCGCGCCGTCGGAGGCTGGCGAGCGCACCGGCGTTGAACGCCGCGCCATGCAGACCGCGATGCATCCGGTCAGGCTCTTCCCACGCCAGCAGCACCTGGGCGGCGGACCCCGCGAGCATGCTCAGCTGACTTCCCACGGGGATGGAGTCCCGTAGGCCGCTCGGGCGTTCGGCCGCGGAGACGCAGATGCGGAAGTCCCCCTGTCGGCGGAACAGCTGAGCGGACTCGCCGGTGATGTCGCGCAGGCGGGCAAGGATGGGTCCTGCGGCCGCGAGCAGCCTGTCCTCCCCAGCGGCCGAGGACAGCTCACCCACGCGGGGGCCGAGCATGAACCTTCCTTGCAGGTCGCGTGCCACCAGCCGGTGATGCTCAAGCGCGACCGCCAGCCTGTGCGCCGTCGGGCGTGCCAGGCCAGTGGCAGCGACTAAGCCGGCGAGCGTTGCTGGGCCCGCTTCCAGGGCGGAGAGTACAAGAGCAGCTTTATCGAGTACGCCGACTCCGCTAGAGTCGCCAGCACGGTCCATGCCTCGATACTGCCGTCTCAAATGATGATATGCAAGCGGAAGGCCCCCCATGACTGCGACCACGCCACGCACATTGGCCCACAAGGTGTGGGACGAGCACGTCGTCAGAAGCGCGCCGGGCGAGCCCGACCTGCTCTACATCGACCTCCACCTTGTCCACGAGGTCACCAGTCCGCAGGCCTTCGAGGGGCTGCGCGAAGCCGGCCGTTCCGTCCGCCGTCCCGACCTCACTCTGGCCACGGAAGATCACAATATCCCCACGGTCGACGTCGACAAGCCGATCGCCGACCCTGTCTCGCGGGCCCAGGTGCAGGCGCTGCGTGACAACTGCGCCGAATTCGGGATCAGGCTGCACCCGCTGGGCGACCTCGAGCAGGGCATCGTGCACGTCGTCGGACCGCAGCTCGGGCTGACGCAGCCGGGCATGACCGTCGTGTGCGGTGACTCGCACACGTCGACGCACGGAGCCTTCGGCGCCTTGGCGTTCGGCATCGGCACCAGCGAGGTCGAGCACGTGCTCGCGACCCAGACGCTTCCGCAGGCACGCCCCAAGACGATGGCCGTGAACGTCGATGGAGGGCTGCCCCTCGGCGTCTCGGCGAAGGACCTGGTGCTGGCCCTCATCGCGCAGGTGGGCACCGGTGCAGGCCAGGGTTACATCGTCGAGTACCGCGGCGAAGCCATCCGGGAGCTGTCGATGGAGGCCCGGATGACCATTTGCAACATGAGCATCGAGTGGGGCGCCAAGGCCGGCCTCATCGCTCCCGACCAAACCACATTCGGTTACCTGAAAGGACGCCAGCTTGCGCCCGCCGGCGCCGACTGGGACGCCGCGGTCGAGCACTGGCGCTCTCTCGTCACCGACGACGGTGCGACATTCGACCACGAGGTCACCATCGAGGCCGCCACGCTCAGCACATTCGTCACGTGGGGTACCAACCCCGGCCAGGGCGTGCCGCTCTCGGGCGAGGTGCCAGCACCGAGCAGCTACCCCGACGGACCTGCGCGGGTGAGCGCCGAGCGTGCGTTGGAGTACATGAGGCTGTCGGCCGGCACCAAGATGCGCGACATCGTCGTCGACACGGTGTTCGTCGGCTCGTGCACCAACGGCCGTATCGAAGATCTGCGCGCCGTCGCTGAGGTGATGGAAGGGCGGCAGGTGTCCCCGTCAGTTCAGATGCTCGTCGTACCCGGCTCGACGAGGGTGCGCCTGCAGGCCGAAGAAGAGGGCTTGGACAAGGTCTTCCTGGCCGCTGGGGCGCAGTGGAGAGCAGCGGGATGCTCGATGTGCTTGGGCATGAACCCTGACCAGCTCACAGACGGTGAGCGGAGCGCGTCTACGTCGAACCGCAACTTCGAGGGACGACAAGGCAAAGGCGGTCGCACCCATCTCGTGTCGCCGGTGGTGGCCGCCGCAACAGCGGTTACCGGTCACCTGGCCTCTCCGGCAGACCTGCCTTCGACTCCGAAAAGGAGAGCTTGATCATGGAGAAGTTCGGCCAGCACACTGGTAGAGCGTTGCCGTTGCGGCTGAGCAACGTCGACACCGACCAGATCATCCCGGCCGTCTATCTCAAGCGCATCACCCGGACTGGCTTCGAAGACGGACTCTTTGCGGCGTGGCGCAACGACCCTGACTTCGTGCTCAACCAGCCCGAGTACGACGGCGCGAGCGTCCTCGTCGCTGGTCCAGACTTCGGCACTGGCTCGTCACGAGAGCACGCCGTATGGGCGTTGCGCGACTACGGGTTCAAGGTCATCATCAGCCCACGCTTCGCCGACATCTTCCGTGGCAACGCAGGGAAGCAGGGGCTCCTTGCAGTGCAGGTGACCGATGATGTCGTCAAACGGCTGTGGGACGTGACCGCAGCGAACCCTGCTACCGAGGTCACGGTCGACCTCCACAGCAGAACGATCACGGCAGACAATCTTGTGGCGGACTTCGAAATCGACGACTACACCCGGTGGCGGTTCCTCGAAGGGTTGGACGACATCGACATCACCTTGTCGCATGAGGCTCAAATCTCCACCTATGAAGGGCATCGGGCGTCGCACAAGCCGCTTACGCTTGGGAGATAGGCTCTCAGCCAGAGTGCCGCCAAGGGGCGGTGCAACCAAGAAATCGCTTGTGACACAACATAATTGCCGCTTCTTGTTGGGTGTGTCGCCGAGTTTTGCGGTTCTATGGTGAATAGCGTTTCGACCGAAGTCGAGCACCGGCTCGACCCGCAGCGTTTCACGAAAGGGAAGTCCCTTGAACAAGAGTCAACTCATCGAGGCACTGTCCAACCGATTCGAGGGAAACAAGAAGGCTGCCCAGCACGCCCTCGAGTCCGTCCTCGACACCATCACGCGTGAAGTCACCAAAGGCGAGAAGGTCGCGATCACCGGCTTCGGTGCTTTCGAAAAGGCCATCCGTCCCTCGCGCATGGTGCGCAACCCCCGCACCGGTGAGCGCACCCGAGCCAAGAAGACGGCTGTCCCCAAATTCCGCGCCGGTGCTGACCTGAAGGCCGTCGTCTCTGGCGCGAAGAAGCTGCCCAGGGTTGCGGCGTCGACAGTGACAGGGACGACAACGACGCGCAAGTCGACCACGTCGTCACCGGCGAAGAAGTCCTCGACTGCGCGGAAGACCACAACGACCAAGTCGACCACAGCTAAGCGGGCCCCGACTACCCGGAAGTCGACAGCAGCGACGTCGACTGCTAAGAAGAGCGCAGCAAAGACGCTGGCCAAGAAGTCATCGTCGTCCACCGCCAAGAAGTCGGCCGCCAAGACCCTGGCCAAACAGACTCCGGCGTCATCGTCGACCACTGCCAAGCGCTCGTCGGCGAAGAAGACCACGACGGCAAGGAAGACTGCGAAGAAGAGCTAGCGGCACCCGAACGTACGGGTGCATCTCCATCTGCGTGGTCCGACCCCAGTGCCGTGTGCTCGGAGTTGCTCGGCGCTTGCCGGGCTCCCGACACACAGCACTCGGGCGGGCCTAGCCAGGCATCAGAAGCCGAGGGTCAGCGTCGGCAAGCGTCAGGATCGAGCTCGAGGCCTGCCACGATCTTGGCGGTGTGCGCACCCACTCCAAGCCGAAGGGCGTCCCTCAGGTCGACCACAGTGTCGACATCGCGACGAAGACGCTCGATGCCCCGGCAGGTGACCTCTTCCGCCCCCTGCGCATGATGCGCTGAGCGGGACTGCGGCCCGAAGGCCGGTGACAGAACATGTCCCGCGGCGGCGGCCAGCAGCGTGGTACCCGTGCCGGCCGCGTCGCCGACGAACCAGTACGTCGACCGGGCCGCCTCGAGAACAGCCGACAGGTCTGCCGGCCTGAGCGCAGGCAAGTCGCCTGCGAGCGCGACGAGTCCGGAGTCACCGTCGCGGCTGCGCACGTCCTGAGCGCCGTGGAGGATGGCAGCATTGAGCCCGGCGTCTGGCCGGTCATCGACGATCTCGGCGCCGAGGTCGCGGAACACCTTGCCTTCCGGGTCGTTCGTGACGACGACGACGCGGCGTACGTGCAACGTTGCCAAGGCGGCGAGTGTGGTGTCGAGGGCAAACGCAAACGCAAGGTCGCGACGTTGCTCCGCAGAGATGCCCGTCAGCCGAGACTTGCCGACGGCGACCGGCTTGACGGGGATGATGACGGACCAGGGAAGTCGAATGGGCGGGGGCATCACCTGAATCCTGTCACCCTTGTCGACAGCACCCTGACCTCGCCCGGAAGCGTCTGCCTGCCAAGATGAGTTGCAGCATCGACGGGCGAGGGAGTCAGCGTGGCACGACGCAAACGCGAGTGGGCGTTCGGCTTCTGTGTGCTCGTGCTACGTCGTCCGCTGATGCTGCTCACACGACGTGACTGGCACGGAGGGGAACACCTCCCCAGGACCGGCGGCTGCGTCGTCGCTGTCAACCACGTGTCAGAGTTCGACCCGATCCCGTTCGCTCACTTCGTGTACGACCACGGCAGGTTGCCCCGGTTCCTCGGCAAGGCGGAGGTGTTCAGGATCCCGGTCGTTGGCGCCATCTTGACCAACGCCGGGCAGATTCCTGTCTACCGCAAGACCACGGATGCCGCGAAGGCGTTCAGCGCTGCTGTTTCGGCGGTCAACCAAGGTGAATGTGTCATTGTCTATGTCGAGGGAACCATCACCCGCGAGCCTGGGCTCTGGCCGATGGTAGGGAAGTCCGGGGCGGCGCGCATCGCCCTCAGCACCGGTTGCCCCGTGGTCCCGGCGGCACAGTGGGGCCCGCAGGACGTGCTCGCGCCGTACGGCCGCAAGCCACGGCTGCTTCCACGCAAGCTGATGCGGATGCGGGCAGGCCGACCCGTCGACCTCGCGGCGTTCCAGGGCAAGCCGCTGACGCCGGCGCTGTTGCGCGCCGCAACCGACGCCATCATGGACGACATCACCCACCTGCTCGAGAAGATCCGTGGCGAGCAGGCTCCGGAAACGCGCTTCGACCCGTTGGTGGCTGGAGTCCCCGACATCGGCAACCCGAACCGGGCAGTGAAAGGCGAACCTGCGTCTGTCGACGATCCAGATGCCTCGGCGGCGGGCGGATGAGATGAGCAAGGTCGCGGTTTTCGGGTCGGGCTCGTGGGGTACGGCGTTCTCGCTGGTGCTCGCCGACGCCGGCAACGACGTGGTGATGTGGGCCCGTCGAGACGAGCTCAGCGACGTCATCAACGCCAAGCACGAGAACGGCGACTACCTGCCGGGCGTCGCCCTGCCGCTGTCGATCAGTGCGACCCACGACCCGGTGGAGGCATGTGCGGACGCCTCGATCGTCGTGCTGGCCGTGCCGTCGCAGTCGCTGCGGTCCAACTTGGAGCACTGGTCGCGACACATCCCGGCCAATGCCGTGCTGATGAGCTTGATGAAGGGCGTCGAGGTCGGGACAGCGATGCGGATGAGCGAGGTCATCGAGGACGTCACCGGTATCGGAGACGAGCGGGTCGCGGTGCTGACGGGACCGAACCTGTCGCACGAGATCGCCGCCCGGCAGCCCGCCGCCTCGGTCATCGCGTGCGTTGACGAGCAGGTCGCCGAGATGCTCCAGTCGAGATGCCACAGCCCGGTGTTCCGGCCGTACACGAACACCGACGTGATCGGTTGTGAGCTCGGGGGAGCGACCAAGAACGTCATCGCCCTCGCTGTAGGAATGTCGGTCGGCCTCGGGTTCGGCGACAACGCCGCCGCCACCGTGATCACCCGCGGCCTGGTCGAGACATCCCGGCTCGGGCAGGCGCTCGGCGCGGATCCCCTTACGTTCTCGGGTCTGGCGGGGCTCGGCGACCTGGTGGCGACGTGCTCGTCGCCGCTGTCTCGCAACCGGACCTTCGGCGAGAAGCTGGGCTCGGGCATGTCGGTCGACGAGGTCGTAGCTTCGACCCGCCAGGTCGCCGAGGGCGTCAGTTCCTGCGAGTCGATCTTGGACCTGGCGACCCGCAACGGCGTCGAGATGCCGATCGTCGAGCACGTCGCGGCGCTGGTGCGCGGTGAGCTCGACCCGGAGGAGATGCTGACGAGCCTGATCTCGCGCGCCGCCAAGCCCGAGCGCATCTGAGCGTGCCTTCTCGACCGGACACCGCGGGTTGCGCCGCAGCGGTTTGGACGGGTGGATCCGCGACTCAACGCGCGTCCTCCGTCGGGTATGTCGACCGGCGATTCAGGCGGGGACCACGAGGTCGAGAGCCTGGGAGAGGTCCCTCCACAGGTCTTCGACGTCCTCGACGCCGACGCTGAGCCGCACCAGACCCTCCGGGATCGACGGCGACTCGCTCTTCCAGCGACGCCGGCGCTCGAGCGACGACTCGACACCACCGAGGCTGGTCGCGTGCACCCACAACCCGGTACTGCGCGTCACCGTATCCGCCTGGTCGGCACCCCCATTAATCTCGATCGCCAAGATGCCGCCGAACCCCGGGTAGCGGACCCGGTCCACGGCCGGATGCTGCGCGAGTCGCCGCGCCAGGTCGGCTGCGTTGGACTGCGCCCGCTCGACGCGTAGGTGCAGGGTGCGTAGTCCACGCAGTGCGAGCCACGCCTCCAACGTGCCGGGCAGCGCACCCATCGTGCGCCGCTTCCCGTCGACAGCGTCGTGGATCTGGTCGTCGCGGGTCACCACCAAGCCGATGACGGCGTCGGAATGCCCGGCAATGTACTTCGTGCCCGAGTGCACGACGACATCGGCACCGCTATCCAGCGGCCGCTGCAGCAACGGCGTCGCGAACGTGTTGTCGACCACCACGCGCACCCCCGCCGCGTGCGCTGCCTCGCACAGCGCTGGGATGTCTGCGACCTCCAGTGCCGGGTTCGTCGGAGACTCGATCCACAGCAGTGCTACCTGGTCACCGAGAGCCGCGACCACCTGTTCGGTGTCGTCGATGTCGACCAGCACGATTCGTACGAGTCCTCGCTGCTCCAGCGACGCCAGCTGCACCAGCGTCCCCTGGTAGCAGTGCCGAGCCGCCACGACGGTCTCGCCAGGAGTCACCAGGTCGAGCACTGTCGACACCGCTGCCATCCCGGAGCCGAAAGCCAGCGCGCGTCCGCCCTCCAGCGCCCCTACCGCCTCCTCGAGTGCGGCCCAGGTCGGATTGGCGTAGCGACCGTACTCGAACTCCCCGCCGGCGACGTACGTCGAGGCCATCACCAGCGGATGGTTGAGCGGCCGGTCGGGCTCGTTCGGAGGCCGACCCGCCTTCACGGCGACGGTGGGCAGGGACATGCGGGGACGGTGCGCGTCTGCGGTCACGCCACCATTGTCGGGCACTAGGCTCCGCAGCATGAACGCGCCTCGCAAACCACGCGTCGCCGTCGTTTTCGGCGGGCGTTCGAGCGAGCACGCCGTATCCTGCTCGACTGCAGCCAGCGTGCTGTCGGTCATCGACACCGACAAGTACGACGTCGTACCAATCGGCATCAGCCACGACGGCAAGTGGGTGCTCGAGTCAGCCGACTCCGAGCGGCTGGCTCTCACAGCCGGACACACCCCCCACGTTGATTCCGGGGCCGCCGCAGTCGTGGTCAGCCAGGACCCGGCGCGACGTGAGATCGTCGTCGCCGGTCCGGGTGAGACGCCGCACGAGCTCGGCAGGGTCGACGTCGTCTTCCCGCTGCTGCACGGCCCGTGGGGGGAGGACGGCACCATCCAGGGGCTGTTCGAGATCGGCGGCATCCGGTACGTCGGCTCCGGCGTACTGGCGTCAGCCGTCGGCATGGACAAGCACTACATGAAGATCGTCCTGCAGGCGGCCGGGTTGGCTGTCACCCCGTACCTGGTCGTCAAGCCGCGTGAGTGGGTGCACGACCCCGCGGCCGTGCGAGACAGCGTCAAGCGTCTCGGTTACCCAGTGTTCGTCAAGCCGGCCCGGGGAGGATCCAGCATGGGCATCACCAAGGTGCACGACCACGACGCCCTCGACGCGGCCGTCCACCACGCGCGCGAGTTCGACCCCAAGGTGCTCGTCGAGTCCGCCGCAGAGGGCGCCCGTGAGGTCGAGTGCGGTGTGCTCCAGCGGCCGGACGGCGGTGCCGATGCAAGCGTCGTCGCCGAGATCGTCGGTTACGGCACACACGAGTTCTACGACTTCGCGGCCAAGTATCTCGGTGAAGAAGGTGTCGTGCTCGAAGTGCCTGCTGACCTGCGTGACGAGATGAGGGACGAGATCCAGCGGACCGCTGTCCTGGCCTTCGAGGCGCTCGACTGCGAAGGGCTCGCTCGGGTCGACTTTTTCGTCGGAGCAGACGACCGGGTGGTGATCAACGAGATCAACACGATGCCAGGCTTCACCCCGACCTCGATGTACCCGCGGATGTGGGCAGAGTCCGGTGTGGGCTATG
This sequence comes from Nocardioidaceae bacterium, assembly GCA_013697905.1. Taxonomy (GTDB): domain Bacteria; phylum Actinomycetota; class Actinomycetes; order Propionibacteriales; family Nocardioidaceae; genus JACDHG01. The sequence goes on along the minus strand of JACCVZ010000356.1, from coordinate 312 downwards.
CCGAGCTGGTGGACCGGTTGATCGGCCTGGCCGCGAACCGTTCCACCGGCCTGCGCTGAGCGCGCTTCGCTGGGCGGGGTTTCGCTGGGTTGGGCTTTACTGGCAGGGCTTTACTGGCAGGGCTTCACCTTCTCGCTGTTGGCGATGACCGCGGCGGCGATGTCGGTCAGCGGGTCGGCGGGACTGCGGTTGCCGTCGTGGGGGACGGTGACCTCGACGTACGGTGTGCGGGCGATGGTGGTGAAAACGACGGTGCCGGTCGGCGGCTCGGTTCCATCCAGGGGCTTGCCGGCGGACTCGGCGTACCAACCC
>JACCVZ010000320.1 GCA_013697905.1 Nocardioidaceae bacterium | reverse complement strand
CTGTTGCGGGAGCTGCGCGATGTGACGTCTGACCGACGCTCCGTCGTCGCCGCCATCTCGGCGCTGCTCGTGGCCCACGGCGAGGCAGAGGAGTCCGAGGTCTACCGCCAACTCGAGAAGAAGGACGCCATCGGCGACGAGGAGGTCGAGCACGGCGAGAAGGAGCACGACGAAGGCTACGAGACCCTGCTCCCGCTGCTGGAGGCGACCGACGTCGACACCGAGGAGTTCAGCCAGGCGATCCACGAGTTCAGCGAGACGCTCCTGCACCACGTCGACGAGGAGGAGCGCGACATCCTCAACCCGGCGAGGACCGACGTCAGCGACGGCGACCGAGCCCGGCTCGGCGCCGCCTGGGCACGCGAGCGCAACCGGCTCCTCGACGACGGATGCGGCAGTGTCGACGACGTACGCCGGTTGGTGCCCGCCGAGGAGTCCCAGGACGACTGAGCCGGCCGGTGGTCTGGGTGTTCGCCGCAACTCAGTGGAGGCAGCCGCGCGGATAGGGCAGGCTGGGGCCGCCGAGCACACCTACCGCGAAGGGAAGCATTGTGAGCCAGCAGGTCCTCGACGACCTCGAGTGGCGCGGCCTCATCGCGCACTCGACCGACGTCGACGCCTTGCGCGCCGAGATGTCCGAGGGGCCGATCCGATTCTACGTGGGCTTCGACCCGACGGCTCCGAGCCTGCACATGGGCAACCTGATGCAGCTCGTGACCGCCCGGAGGCTGCAGGACGCGGGCCATGTTCCGTTCGTGCTCGTCGGCGGGGCGACCGGAATGATAGGCGACCCCAAAGAGTCGGGCGAGCGCACCCTCAACTCGGTCGACCTCGTCAAGGAGTGGGTCGAGAAGGTGCGGCATCAGGTGGAGCCGTTCTTCTCGTTCGAGGGCGACAACGCGGCGACCATGGTCAACAACTACGACTGGACCGCCAGCTTGTCGACGATCGACTTCCTGCGTGACATCGGCAAGCATTTCCCGGTCAACAAGATGCTGGCGCGCGACGTGGTCAGGACCAGGCTCGAGGCCGGGATCTCCTACACCGAGTTCAGCTACGTGCTGCTGCAGTCGCTCGACTACCTCAACCTGTTCCGTGACTTCGGTGTGCGCCTGCAGACCGGCGGCAGCGACCAGTGGGGCAACATCACCAGCGGCGTCGAGCTCGTCCGCCGGGTGACTGGCGAACGCGTGCATGCGCTCGCGACACCTCTTGTGACCAAGTCGGACGGGACCAAGTACGGCAAGACCGAGGCCGGGGCGTTGTGGCTGGACCGCGAGATGATGTCGCCGTACGCCTTCCACCAGTTCTGGTTGAACGCCGACGACCACGACGTGGTTCCGCTGCTCAAGTACTTCACGTTCCGCGACCGCGACGAGATCGACGACCTGGCCCAACAGACCCACGAGATGCCGTCACGCCGTGCGGCGCACAAGGTGCTGGCCGACGACGTGACCAGGTTGGTCCACGGGGACCACGAGACTCGCCGCGCCAAGGACGCGGCGTCTGCACTGTTCGGCGGCGGCGATCTGCGGGCACTCGACGCAGCGACCCTGGACGCTGCGCTCGACGCCACCACGCACCTGGAGGTCCCGGCGTCCGCCGAGCTCCCGACGTACGCCGACCTGCTCACCGAAACCGCGCTGGTGGCCAGCAAGGGAGCGGCTCGCCGGACGGTGGCCGAGGGCGGGGCCTATGTCAACAACGAGCGCATCGACGACGCCGAGGCACGGCCGAGCACCGAGCGACTGCTGGCCGGCGGTTGGCTGCTACTGCGACGCGGCAAACGCCACGTAGCCGGGGTCAGAGTCGGTTGAGCGGAGCCGTAGCGGTCGGGCCGCTCCTGAGGACGTGACCGGCACCACACTGGAGCGGTTTGACCTCCGCGCGGACGGATCCGTAGTGTTGCTGCCCTCGCCGGATGCGTCGGGACGCAAGGAGCCAGCGGTCGTTCGAGAGCGACAGGCGGCCCGGGCGGCCGGCCCAGCGAGAGGCCGGTTCCACTTCATCACCAGTGCGCGGTTTGCGCCGCTGGCCAGGCGAAACGTGGATGGGGCGGGGCCGCGAACAGATTTGACTGACCCCCCGAGTACCGGTAAGTTAGACCAAGTTGCCCCCGAGCCCGGCCGCAAGGCCCAGCGACGGTTTGCGCGCGATCCTTGAGAACTCAACAGTGTGCCAAAAGTCGACGACGAATTAATTAACGCCCCGTCGGCAACAAGGCCCCAGTGGAAGCTGGCGGCTGAGTTGTTTGACGGTTCCTTTGGTAAGAACATGTCTCCTCAATCCCACTAGGGACGGAGGAGGCTACTCTTGCTGGGAAACTCCATTGATTCGGCACTCGCGCATCCTCGGATGAGTGGGTGTCATCAGATTTCAACGGAGAGTTTGATCCTGGCTCAGGACGAACGCTGGCGGCGTGCTTAACACATGCAAGTCGAGCGGTAAGGCTCCTTCGGGAGTACACGAGCGGCGAACGGGTGAGTAA
>JACCVZ010000368.1 GCA_013697905.1 Nocardioidaceae bacterium | reverse complement strand
TGCGGTGCTCCATCTCCAGCGCGTCGTAGATCATCAGCTTGCCCATGAGCGGCTCCCCGATGCCGGTGAGCAGCTTGATCGCCTCGTTGACCTGGATCGCGCCGATGCTCGCGCACAGCACGCCGAGGACGCCTCCCTCGGCGCAGGACGGCACCATGCCGGGCGGGGGGGGCTCGGGGTAGAGGCAGCGGTAGCACGGCCCGTGCTCGGCCCAGAACACTGACGCCTGACCGTCGAACCGGTAGATCGAGCCCCACACGTACGGCTTGCCGAGCAGCACGGCTGCGTCGTTGACCAGGTAGCGGGTGGCGAAGTTGTCGGTGCCGTCGACGATGAGGTCGTACTGCTGGAAAATCTCCATGACGTTGTCGTTGTCGAGTCGCTCGCCGTGCACGACCACGTTGACAAGGGGATTGGTCTCGGCGATCGACTCTTTTGCGGAGATCGCTTTCGGCTTTCCGATGTCGCTCTGGCCGTGGATGATCTGGCGCTGGAGATTCGACTCGTCGACCTCGTCGAACTCCACGATGCCGAGGGTGCCGACGCCTGCTGCAGCCAGGTAGAGCAGGGCCGGGCTGCCGAGGCCGCCGGCTCCGATGACGAGCACCTTGGCGTTCTTCAGGCGCTTCTGTCCGGTCATGCCGACATCGGGGATGATCAGGTGGCGGCTGTAGCGACGGACTTCGTCGATGGTCAGCTCAGCGGCCGGCTCGACCAGCGGGGGCAGTGACACGGTCTCTCCTCGTACGACGACAGGGGTTCGTCGGAGTACAACCGACAGGGGCACTCCCATGTTCCCCGACGCCCGATCCGCCGCCGGAATACGTCTACCCCCACACTCGACGGCAGACGGCACTCTCAGCCGCACCCACCGCTGCGCCACGACGACAGCACTTGACGCAGGCGGTGACGTCGCGTGCTGCCGCCGCCGAGTCGTGACACGCTGGGCGGATGGCGAGTGCGAAGACCACCGTCGAGGTGGGTGGCCGGACGCTGAGTCTCAGCAACCTCGACAAGGTGCTCTACCCACAGACCGGGTTCACCAAGGGTGAGGTGATCGACTACTACCGACAGGTGGCTGACGTCCTGCTCCCCCACCTCGCCAACCGGTTGCTCACCCGCAAACGCTGGCCCGACGGCACCGGCAAGGGCTCGTTTTTTGAGAAGAACACACCGCGCGGCACACCCGACTGGGTGCGCACGGTCTTCATGGCCGAGCACGGAGACGACGGTGTCACGTACGTCGTCGCCGAGGACCTCGCCACGCTCGTCTGGCTCGCCAACCTGGCCGCCCTGGAACTGCACGTGCCGCAGTGGAAGGTGGGTCCGCGTGGCGGGCCACACGAGCCCGACCTGGTCGTGTTCGATCTCGACCCGGGTCCGCCCGCCGACATCATCGACTGCTTCGACGTCGCCGGCGCTCTGCGGCAGCTGATCGAGGCCGACGGCTTGACCGCGTACCCGAAGACGTCCGGCAACAAGGGAGCCCAGCTGTACGTGCCGATCGAGCCCGCGACGTCGCAGCGTACGTCCGCGTACGCCAAGAAGCTTGCAGACCAGCTCAGCGAAGCACTGCCCGAATTGGTGGTCAGCTCGATGGAGAAGAAACTGCGCACCGGCAAGGTGTTCGTCGACTGGAGCCAGAACAACGCCGCCAAGACGACGGTCGCGCCGTACTCGTTGCGCGGGGTCGACGAGCCCACTGTCTCGACGCCCCTTTCATGGGAGGAAGCCATCGCGGCCACCGATGCCGTCGAGCTCAGATTCTTGGCCGGTGACGTGATCCGCCGGATCCACGAGCACGGCGACCTCCTCGCTGACATGCCCACCCAAGCCGCGCCGCTGCCCGGCTGACACCCTCCTTTCGTGCCACCTGGAGCAGCGGTGCCGACGTGACTCGGCGCTAGGATGCCGCGGGTGACCTCACACGCAGGAGAACGGCCCCGTACGGGCAGGCTCCCGCGCAGTGCGCGCCGGGCTCAGCTGCTCGACTCCGCACTCGACGTGTTCGTCGCCCAGGGCTACCACGCGGCGGCAATGGACGACATCGCCGAGCGGGCGGGGGTGAGCAAGCCGGTGCTCTACCAACACTTCCCCGGCAAGCTGGATCTCTACGTCGCGCTTCTTGACTCCGCGTGCGACCGGGTCGTCGCCGAGGTGCGCGAGGCACTGGCAAGCACCACCGACAACAAGGAGCGGGTGGCGGCGACGACCGAGGCGTTCTATGCCTACGTCGTGAACGCCGGCGGTGCCTTCCGCCTCGTCTTCGAGTCCGACCTCACCAGCGAGCCTGCCGTGCGCGAACGCGTCGACCGGGTGACCGTGCTCTGCGGCGAGGCAATCGCCGAGGTCATCGCCGACGACACCGGATTCCCGCCTGAGGTGTCGCGACTGCTGGCGGTGGCGCTGGTCGGCATGAGCCAGGTCTCGGCGCGCTTCTGGCTGCAGGCGCCGGACAACACCTTGCCGCAGGCAGCCGCGGTCGAGCTGATCTCGAGCCTCGCCTGGCGGGGAATTCGCGGCTTCCCGCGGCAGGAGTGAGGCAGCGCTCGCCCGGTACGCTGGCCCACGCACTGTCGACCGCTGCCCGCGGTATCCCCTGGGCGACGTACCTGGACGAAAGGACTCCGTGTGGAGGTCAAGATCGGCGTTTCCCACGCCAACCGTGAGCTGACGTTCGAATCCAGCCAGTCGCCCGACGACATGCAGAAGGCGATCTCCGACGCACTGGCCGGCGACAACGGCCTGCTTGTGCTCAACGACGAGAAGGGACGCACACTCTACGTCCCCATCGACAAGCTGGCGTACGTCGAGCTGCGCGGCGAGCAAGGCCGCCGCGTTGGTTTCGGCGCCGTCTGACCGACCTCGACGTCCACTCACTCGCTATGCTCTACGCCGCGATGCGTAGCGTCATCGCCCCCACGGCCCGCCTCGTCTACCGACCTTACGTAGAAGGCGCTCAGCACGTGCCGAGGCACGGCGCGGTGATCCTTGCCAGCAACCACCTGTCGTTCATCGACAGCGTCGTCATCCCGATCGTCGCGCCGAGGCCGGTGATCTTCCTGGCCAAAGCGGAGTACTTCACCGGCACCGGCATCACCGGCGCCGCGTGCCGCGCCTGGTTCACCGCCATCGGGTCGATCCCGATCGAGCGCGGCGACAACCGAGCGGCGCTGGCGTCGCTGGACGCGGCACTCGGGGTGTTGCGGAAGGGCGAGGCGTTCGGCATCTATCCAGAAGGCACCCGCTCACGTGATGGTCGCCTCTACCGCGGCAGGACCGGCGTCGGTTGGCTCGCGCTGACGGCGAAGGTTCCCGTCGTCCCGGTGGCGCTGATCGGAACCGACAAGATCCAACCGGTGGGTAGCCGGATGCCGCGGCTGCACCGCATCACGGTCCGGTTCGGTGAGCCGCTGGTCTTCGACGGGACCACGACCTCACCGGCGCCGGCCAAGGCTCGGCGCGAGGCAACCGACAAGATCATGGCTGCTATCGCGGCCTTGTCGCCCCAAGAGCTCGCCGGCGTCTACAACGAGTCCCCGCCGGTGGGATGACGAGACGTCGCCCGCCGGCCCCACCGGCTCGGCGCATGCCCCCCAGCAGGTCACCGACGAAGGATCACGAGAACTGCCGAGTCCACCCGCGGTGGTGGCCGAAACGCCGTCCGTGGCACGGTGAGACCGCGCTGCATGGTGAAGCTGCCGCGGTTGCGCCGTGCTGCCGCAACCCGACCGTCCAGGACCTGGCGCACGACCCGACGCTGGAGCACCAGGTCCGCGCTGAGCAACCGGTTGTGCGGCGACAGCAGTGTCCGGAGCAGTGCGTTCGTGACGCCGTACGGCGGGTTTGCCACCACCCTGAAGGGAAACCGTGGCCATCGCAGTCGAGTGACGTCGGCATTGACGACCGTGACTTGCTGGTCCGCGAAGCACTCTCGCAGGTTCTCGGCTCGACGCGGGTGACGCTCAACGGCAATCACGTGCGCGCCTGCCGCGAGCAGACGAACGGTCAACGCACCCTCGCCGGCGCCTACGTCGACAACCACGTCGCCAGCCGCGATGCTCGCGGCGGCGACGACCCTAGACGCCCACGTGTCAGTGAGCGCGTGCCAACCCCAAAGATCAGACTCTTGTTTCGAGGCGGTTAGATGCAGTGCCCGTCTGCGGGCGCGCCCTGGCACGACGCACCATCACCATGAAGCAAGTCACTGACAGCACGCTAAGCAACGCCGCACCGATCTGCAACGCGATATCGCCCGACAGCAGAGCCAACGCCGGCCCGGCCGAAGCGGCGGTGTCAGGCCTGGAGCCCGAGTGCGCTCATCCGCGCGGTGTGAGTCTCGCTGAGGCGCGCGAACATTCGACCGATTGCGGCCAGATCCATGCCCGGGCGGTCGACGCCGCCGACGAGCAGTGCCGCGAGCGCATCTCGCTCGGCGGCCACCCGTTGCGCCTGGCTGAGGGCTTCGCCCATCAGGCGCCGGGCCCACAGTGCCAGCCGCCCCGCCACCTTGGGGTCGGCGGCGATGGCGTTGCGCACTCGCTCGACGACGAAGTCCGAATGACCGGTGTCCTCGAGCGTGGCGATCACCAGCTCGCGGGTGGCGACGTCGACGTACGCCGCGATCTCACGGTAGAAGTCGGCGGCGAGCCCGTCCCCGACGTACGCCTTGATCAGACTCTCCAACCAGTTCGAGGGCGCCGTGTGCGCGTGGAACGCGTCGACCGGCGCATGGAACGGCTCCATCGCCTCGAACGGGTCGGCATCCAGCTCACGCAGCCGGGCGAGCAGCGCCTCGAAGTGCCCGAACTCGCCGGCCGCCATGGCGGCGAGGGCCACCTTGTCGGCAAGCGTCGGGGCGCTGCCGGCGTCTTCGGTGAGCCGCTCGAACGCGCTGAGCTCCGAGTACGCCAGCCCGCCCAGCAGGTCGATGACGGCGATGCGGTACGCCGGGTCGGCGTACGCCGGCGACTGCGCCAGCGAGGCTGGCCCATCGGCCTGGGCAGCGTTGGCGTCGACCGCCTTGTCGCTCATGCGGTGAAGCGTAGCGAGCGGACAGCCCGGCCGCCGCTATGCGGCAGCCGGCGTGCGAGACCAGGTCGGGCGGTCAGAAACGATAGACTCTGGGGGAAGCGCCCCGCGCGACCTACGCGCAGAGGGCCGTCATGTGAGAAACGAGACCCCGCTCTGACCACGTTTGCAGACCTCGGCGTCATGCCCGAGATCGTCGAGGCGCTGCGCGCTGTCGACATCATTGAAGCCTTCCCGATCCAGGAGATGGGCCTGCCGATCGCCCTGGTGGGCACCGACCTCATCGGTCAGGCCCGCACCGGCACCGGCAAGACCTTGGCGTTCGCGATCCCCGTGCTGCAGCGCGTCATCGCCCCCAAGGATCCCGACTTCGACGAGCTGGTCGCTCCCGGCAAGCCGCAGGCGCTCGTCATCGCCCCGACCCGGGAGCTGGCACTCCAGGTTGCCGGAGACCTCACCCTCGCCGGCAAGAAGCGTGGCACCCGCACGCTGACGGTCTACGGTGGTGTGCCCTACGAGCCGCAGCTCGACGCGCTGGCGAGCGGCGTCGACATCGTGGTCGGGACCCCTGGTCGGCTGCTCGACCTCGCCGGCCGCAAGACGCTCGACCTGTCACACGTCAAGGTGCTGGTGCTGGACGAGGCCGACGAGATGCTCGACCTCGGGTTCCTGCCGGACGTCGAGCGGCTCATCGCCAAGACGCCCGAGCTGCGCCAGACCATGCTGTTCTCGGCGACGATGCGGGGCGAGGTCATCGGGCTGGCCCGCACCCATATGCGCCACCCGGTCAATATCCGGGCCGAGTCGGCGACCGAATCGGAGACGGTGCCGCTGACGGCCCAGTTCGTGTACCAGGTGCACGACATGGACAAGACCGAGATCATCGCGCGTGTCATGCAGGCCGAGAACCGAGGCCTGTCGCTCGTGTTCACCCGGACCAAACGCGCGGCCCAACGGGTCGCCGAGGACTTGATGGACCGCGGCTTCCCCGCCGCTCCGTTGCATGGAGACATGGCCCAGGTCGCCCGTGAGAAGGCTCTGAAGCGGTTCCGGGACGGCACCGTCGAGATCCTGGTCGCGACCGACGTCGCCGCCCGCGGGATCGACGTCGTCGGCATCACCCACGTGATCAACTACTCGTGCCCCGAAGATGAGAAAACCTATATTCACCGGATCGGCCGCACCGGCCGGGCGGGTGCGTCTGGCGCGGCGATCACATTCGTCGACTGGGCCGACCTCACCCGGTGGAAGGTCATCAACAGGCTCCTCGACCTGCCGTACGAGACGCCTGCCGAGACCTACTCGACGAGCGAGAACCTCTTTCACGACCAGGGAATCCCTCGCAACGCCAAGGGGCGGGTGGGTGAGCCGGCGCCGCGCGACGAGGCCGGTAACAAGGAACCCAAGCGACCTGCTCGTGGCAGCGACCGGACCCGAGGCGACCGCAAGGGAGGCCGTGCCCAAAGTGGCGCTGCCGGGCGGTCAGACCGAGGGCGGGAACGCACCCGCACGCGCAGCGGTCAACCTGCCGGCTCGGGCGGCGAGTCGGGCGCCGACGTGCCACCCGCAGTCGACGGTGGCGACGAGCGGCAGTCCGCGGACGGTTCAGGCTCGGGTCGGTCCCGCGGCCGCCGCAGTCGCTCGCGTAACCGTACCCGCTCGGGCG
>JACCVZ010000309.1 GCA_013697905.1 Nocardioidaceae bacterium | reverse complement strand
GTGAAGTCGATGACGAGCCGCCCCCCGTCGTCCGGCACCTTCGTGAGCGTGATCCGTTGCGTGTGCAGCCTGGGTGCGTCGACACCGTCATGCTCGGCGTAGTCCTCCCAGACATAGGAGCCCTCCGGGATCTTGGCCAAGATCTCGCGGCGAAACGTCTGCGTCGTCTGATCCAGGATCGCGTCGAAGCAGGCTTCCACGTCGGCGCGACCGTAGCGCTCGAACAGCTCCGTCATCCGTCGCGCGCCCATCAGGCAGGCCGAGCACTCCGCGTCGAGGTCGGCCGCCAACGACTCCGGCATCCGCGAGTTGCGGGTCAAGATCTTGAGCGCCTGCTCACACCCGACGCCCTCGTCCCACAGCTTGATCGGCGGCACCATCAAGCCCTCCTGGAACACCGAGGTGGCATGGGACGGCATCGAGCCGGGCACCGACCCTCCGATGTCGTCGTGGTGCCCGAAGGCCTGTACGAACGCCACCACCGCCAGCCCGCTCCCGCTATCACAGAAGACCGGCGCGGTCACGCAGAGGTCCGGCAGGTGCCCGATGCCTCCCTCGGACAGGTAGACGTCGTTGTGGAAGAACACGTCCCCGGGTCGCATCTTGTCGAGCGGATAGTCCCGGACGACCGGGTGCACGAGCGCGGAGTACGACCGACCGGTCAGCTTGCGGAGGTGCCGGTCGTGGATCCCGGCCCGGTAGTCGTGTGCGTCGCGGATCATCGGCGAGCGCGACGTGCGGCCGATCGCGGTCTCGACCTCCCGCTCGACCGAGGCGAGGTAGCCTTCCACGATCTCGACCAGGATCGGGTCGACTTCTGTGACGTCGGTGAGCCGGTACGCCGCCGGCGGGCCCGTTGGTGCGGTCGCGCTGGATGCGGGCGGAGCTGACCGCTCGGTCATCAGCAACGCTCCGACGGCGTCCGGCTCATCACCAGGTTGCCGAAGCGGTCGACTTGGGCCGAGAAGCCCGGATGCACAGGCACCGTCGACGAGAACTCCTCCACGATCGCCGGTCCTGCCACGACGTCGCAGGAACCGAGCGCCACCCGGTCGTAGATGGTGGTCTCGACCCACCCGTCGAAGTACACCTGCCGGGTGCCCGTCGCCGCGGCGTCCGCGCCGACACCAGCCGACACCTCGCGGAGCTCCGGCTTGCGGATCGGTCCGATCCCGGTCACCCGAAGGTTCACCCACTCGACCTCCTGGCGGTCGTCGTCGCGGAAGTCGTAGCCGTACAGCCGACTGTGCTCGTCGTGAAAGGCGGCCGCGACCTCGTTGGTCGCCTGTTCGGTCAGCGCACCGTCGGGGACTGGGACCCGGACCTCGTACGCCTGGCCGAAGTAGCGCAAGTCGGCGGTCCGCTCGAACCGACGTACGTCTGCGGCGAACCCCTCGCGCTCGAGCGCCGCCGCCGCCTGGGACGTCAAGCCGTCCATGAGCTGCTGAGTCAGCAGCGGGACCAGCTGCGAGTGCCGTGTCAGCGCCGTCTGCACGTAGTCGTTGCGGACGTCGACGGTGAGCAGTCCGTACGCCGACAGGTTGCCCGGGTTTAGCGGCACCACGACACCACGAAGAGCCAGGACGTCGACGAGCCGACAGGCCAGCAGCGACCCCGAGCCGCCGAAGGTCACCAGATGGAAAGCGCGGACGTCGAGGCCGCGTTTGACGGTGATCTGGCGCAGCGCGTTGGCCTGGTTCCAGGCGGAGATCTCCAGGATGCCGGTGGCTGCCTTCTCCCAGGGAAGATCGAGCTTGCCCGCGAGATCGTCGACACCAAGGCGGGCCAGGTCGACGTCCAGCGGCACCTCGCCACCGAGCAGGTGAGCGGGGATGCGGCCGAGGAGCAGATGGGCATCGGTGACCGTCGGTTCCTCGCCGCCGTTGCCGTAACAGAGCGGGCCGGGGTCGGCTCCGGCAGACTTCGGGCCAACCTTCAGCGTCCCCTCAGGACTGATCCGAGCGATCGAGCCGCCACCGGCCCCCACGGTGACCACGTCGATCATCGGAATCTTGCTCGGGTAGGCGCCGATGCTGCCCTCGGTGGTCAGGGCCGGCTGACCGTCGACAACGACAGTGACGTCGGTCGACGTGCCCCCGCCGTCGCACGTCACGACGGACGCGAATCCGGCTGCCTCGGCCACCACGGCGGCGCCCAGGGCTCCGGCCGCCGGACCCGACAAAACTGTGGTGATCGGCTGGTGCACGACCTCTTCGGCCGACAGCACCCCGCCGTTGGACTTCATCACGAAGAACGGCAACACAGGTGGGGCTCCGCCCCCCGTGAACCCCCCGCCGCCGTCCTCTCGCCCGGCACCCAAGCTCTGACTCATCGCGCGCAGCCGGGTGCTGATGTTGGCGATATACCGGCGGATGTCGGGCTTGACGGCGGCATCGACGAGAGTGGTCATCGAGCGTTCGTACTCGCGGTATTCGCGCAGCACGTCCGAAGAGATCGACACGACGGCGTCGGGATGCACCTCGCCGAGGATCTTCCGCATGGCGAGCTCGTGGTCGGGGTTGGCATACGAGTGCAGGAAGCAGACACCGATCGTTGCGATCCCGGCGTCTTTGAAGAACTGCGCCGCCGTACGAGCGGAGTCGGGATCGAAGGGACGGATCTGCGAGCCGTCGACCGCGAGCCGGCCGCGCACGGTTTTGACCCGGTCGGCGGGCACGATGCGTGGCGGCTTGACCCAGAAGTAGGAGTTTCCGTAGCCGTCAGGCACGGACTGGCGGGCGATCTCGAGCACGTGCTCGTAGCCCTCGGTGGTGACGAAGCCCAGGTTCTCGACCTTGCCCTCGAGCAGTTTGTTGGTGGCAACGGTGGTGCCGTGCGAGACGGCGCTCACGCTGTCGCCGTCGAGCCCGAGCTCGCCCAGCACTTTGTCGATGCCTGCCATGAACCCGATCGCCGGGTCGGCGGGAGTGGAGGGTGTCTTGGTCGTGGCGATTTCGCCGGTCTCCTCGTCGACAGCGACCACATCGGTGAAGGTCCCGCCGGTGTCGATGCCTATCCGGACCCGTCGGATCGCGGTGGGAGAGGGTGTGGCCGTGACCGCTGGCGCCACCTTAGGACGACCGACGGCGGCCACCGAGCCACCCACCGACGATCACCCCGACGAGGGCGGCACCAGCACCTACCAGGGCGCCGGGCAGAAAGCCGCCACCCGCCGCGGTGCGCGCGCTCCCGGACCAGGGTGCTTCGAAGACACCGCGCTGTACAGCTGCAGGCATGTCGTCGGCCGCTCCGCTCGTCCCGGTCGGCGGTTGCGGCGCACCCGACCTGCCCGTGAGGACGCCGTCGACAGCGGCGAAGAACTCCCCGGCCGTCTTCTTCGCGACTCCGCTCAGCATCCGTTGGCCGACGCCACCGATCATGCCGCCGACGATCGCGTCGGCGTCATACGTCAGCGTCGTCTCGTGGTCGCCGCTGCCCGACAGGGCCACGGTCACGTCGGCGCTGACGGTTCCCGGGCCGCCTGCGCCCTGGGCACGGAGCACGAACGTTTCGGGCGGTTGCTGGTCTGTGAGGCGCACCTCACCCGAGTAGACACCTTTGATCGAGGCGACACCGGCAGCGACCGTCATCCGGTAGGCGTCCGGCCCGATCTCCTCGAGGCGCTGGCAGCCCGGGATGGTGCGCACCAGGACGGCCGGGTCGTTGAGAGCCCGCCAAACCTGGTCACGGGTGGCGTGCAAGGTGGCCGCACCTGTGACCTTCATCTGCCCTCCTGCGCCTCGGCTGCTCCAGCGACCCTATGAGTCCGTCGGGGTGCATCACATGGCGACTGTCGCCCAACCACACCGCTGACGTTGTCAACTGCTGGTCCGGACGTGCTGACGCCGCCGGCTTGGTCAGGGCGCGGACGGCAGCACGAGCTCGGTCCGGGCCGACGCCAGCAGCAGAGCCCCGACCACCGACGAGCGGTCCCCCAGCATCGCCGTCGTGACGACGAGATCTGGTCCGGCCGACCCGAGAGCGTGCCGCCGAAGTCGCGCCCGCACGCCTGAAGGAGCACCTCGCCCGCTTGCGCCATGTCCCTGCCGATAAC
>JACCVZ010000306.1 GCA_013697905.1 Nocardioidaceae bacterium | reverse complement strand
CGGCCTGACGACGAGCGCGAGAGCAGGTCCCTGCATGGGCTGTCACGCACCCTCATCGCCAACATGGTGACGGGGGTGACCGACGGCTACGAGAAGAGGCTCGAGATCGTCGGAGTCGGCTACCGTGTCGTACCCAAGGGGTCGAACGCGCTGGAGTTCTCGCTCGGCTACAGCCACTCGATCACCGTCAACGCGCCCGAGGGCATCACCTTCACCGTCGAAGGCCCGACGCGACTCGCGGTGCAGGGGGTCGACAAGCAGGCCGTCGGTGAGGTGGCCGCGAAGATCCGCAAGCTCCGCAAGCCCGAGCCCTACAAGGGCAAGGGCATCCGTTATGCCGGCGAACAGGTCCGCCGCAAGGTCGGAAAGGCTGGTAAGTGATGGCTATCGCGCTCAGGGCAGGCAAGCACACCGCCGCAAAGACGGCGTCGCGTGCACGTCGCCAAGTGCGGGGCCGCAAGAAGATACACGGTTCGGCTCAACGCCCCCGCCTCATCGTGACCCGGTCGAGCCGGCACCTTTTCGTCCAGGTGGTCGACGACCTCGCTGGCAAGACGCTGGCATCGGCGAGCACCATGGAGACCGATCTGCGCACGCACGAAGGAGACAAGACGGCCAAGGCCAAGAAGGTCGGCGAGCTCGTGGCCGAGCGCGCCAAGGCCGCCGGTGTCGACTCGGTCGTGTTCGACCGGGCCGGCAACAAGTACCACGGGCGTATTGCCGCCCTGGCCGACGGCGCCCGCGAGGGCGGTCTGGCCTTCTAGGCCCGACCAACGACCGACTGACGTAACAGAGAGAAGGTAGTTCGAATGAGCGGACCCCAGCGCCGCAGTGGCGGTGCCGGTTCCGACCGCCGAGGCCGCGACGACCGTCGCGGTTCGGGGGCGGAGAAGACCGCCTACATCGAGCGCGTCGTGGCGACGAACCGCGTCGCCAAGGTCGTGAAGGGTGGTCGTCGCTTCAGCTTTACCGCCCTCGTAGTTGTCGGTGACGGCGACGGCAGCGTCGGTGTTGGCTACGGCAAGGCGAAGGAGTTCCCGGCCGCAATCGCCAAGGGTGTCGAAGAGGCCAAGAAGTCCATGTTTAAGGTGCCTCGCAGCCAGGGCACCATTCCGCACCCCGTTCAGGGTGAGAAGTCCGCTGGCGTGGTCATGCTGCGCCCGGCCGCTCCGGGTACCGGCGTAATCGCGGGTGGCCCCGTCCGTGCGGTCCTCGAGTGCGCAGGCATCCACGACGTCTTGAGCAAGTCCCTGGGGTCGTCGAACGCTCTCAATATCGTGGGGGCCACGGTGGCGGCGCTGCGGATGCTTCGCACGCCGGAGTCGGTCGCCGCGCAGCGTGGTTTGACCGTCGAGCAGGTCGCTCCGGCAGCCCTGCTCAGGGCTCGTGCGGAGGTGACCGAGTGATGGCTCGTCTGAAGGTTCAGCAGGTCAGGTCCGGCATCAGCCGGAAGAAGAATCAGCGGGAGACACTGCGCAGTCTCGGCCTGAAGCGGATCGGTGACGTCGTGCTCCAGGAAGACCGTCCCGAGATCCGCGGCATGCTCTCCACCATCCCGCACCTCATCGCAGTCGAGGAGGTTGACTGACATGACGCTCAAACTTCATCACCTGCGCCCGGCGCCAGGAGCCAAGACCGCCAAGACCCGCGTGGGACGCGGTGAAGGCAGCAAGGGCAAGACGGCCGGACGCGGGACCAAGGGAACGAAGGCCCGATACCAGGTGTCCGCAGGCTTCGAGGGCGGGCAGATGCCGTTGCACATGCGGCTGCCCAAGCTCAAGGGCTTCAAGAACCCGTTCCGGGTCGAGTTCCAGGTCGTCAACCTCGACCGTCTCAGCGATCTGTATCCCGATGGCGGTGAGGTGACCCCGACCTCACTGGTAGCCAAGGGCGCGGTTCGTGACAATGCCCCCGTCAAGGTGCTCGGCGGCGGCGAGATCGCGGTGGCACTCGACGTGCAGGCGCACAAGTTCTCGGCCTCGGCCAAGGACAAGATCGCAGCGGCAGGCGGTTCGACGACCGAGCTCTGAGGCATCTCGCAAGTCCTGACTCGCACCGTCAAGTTTGGGGACGACTGTTATTGTCCGGAAGTACTCACCTGTCGGATGAGGCACGTCGCGACACTGACACAAACGTATCTCCCAGCCGGGGGATCGCTGGGAGGACCTGGTGCTAAGCGCCTTCGTCAACGCGTTCCGGACCCCGGACCTGCGACGCAAGTTGCTGTTCGTGCTGTTCATCATCCTCCTGTTCCGCCTCGGGTCGTCGATCCCGACTCCCGGCGTCGACTACGTGAAAGTCCAAGACGGCATCAAGGGCGTAGGCAACGAGGGCATCTACGGCCTCATCAACCTGTTTTCCGGCGGCGCGCTGCTGAAGCTGACCATCTTTGCGCTCGGCATCATGCCCTACATCACCGCCAGCATCATCTTGCAGCTGCTCACGGTGGTGATCCCGAGGCTCGAGACATTGAAGAAAGAGGGCCAATCGGGCACCGCCAAGATCACGCAGTACACCCGCTATCTGACGCTCGGCCTGGCCATCTTGCAGTCGACGGGCATCGTCGCGCTTGCCCGCACAGGTCAGATTTTCCAGGGCAGCAGCAACCAGGGCTCACTCCTGGTCAACGACAACGTGACGACCATGCTCGTCATGATTGTCACGATGACCGCCGGCACGGCCATGATCATGTGGTTCGGTGAGCTCATCACCGAGCGCGGCATCGGCAACGGCATGTCAATCATGATCTTCACGTCTGTGGTGTCCTCGTTCCCGGGCGCCCTGTGGGGCATCAGGCAGGCACGCGGCTGGGACGTCTTCGCGATCGTCATCCTCATCGGCCTCGTCATCATCGCGGCCGTCATCTTCATCGAACAAGCCCAGCGGCGCATCCCGGTGCAGTACGCGCGGCGGATGGTCGGCCGAAAGATGTTCGGCGGCACGTCGACGTACATTCCGCTGAAGGTCAACCAGGCCGGCGTCATTCCCGTCATCTTCGCCAGCAGCCTGCTCTACCTGCCCGCGCTGGCATCCCAGTTCAACCCGAACGCGGCCTGGACGGCTTGGGTGAACGATCACCTTGTCCGCGGCGACCACCCCTACTACATGCTCACGTACTTCCTGTTGATCGTGTTTTTCACGTACTTCTATGTCGCGATCACGTTCAACCCGACCGAGGTCGCGGACAACATGAAGAAGTACGGCGGCTTCGTGCCCGGCATTCGCGCCGGTAGGCCGACGGAGGACTACCTCGCCTACGTGCTTTCACGCATCACATTCCCCGGCGCCATGTATCTCGGCCTGGTGGCGCTGGTGCCTTTGATTGCGCTCGTCGTCGTCAACGCCAACCAGAACTTCCCCTTCGGGGGCACTTCCCTGCTCATCATGGTGGGTGTGGGTCTGGACACCGTGAAGCAGATCGAGAGCCAGCTGCAGCAGCGGCACTACGAGGGATTCCTTCGGTAATGCGCGTCGTGTTGGTTGGCGCGCCGGGTGCCGGCAAGGGGACGCAAGCCAAGTACATCGCCGAGCACTACGAGATCCCGTCGATCTCCACCGGTGACATCTTCCGCGCCAATATCGCCGAGCAGAGCGACCTAGGCAAGAAGGCGAAGGCCTACATGGACGCGGGTGACCTCGTTCCTGACGAGGTGACGATCGGCATCGTCCGCGACAGGCTGGCACAGGGCGACACCGAGCCGGGATTCTTGCTCGACGGCTTCCCGCGAACGGTGCGCCAGGCTGAGGCGCTCGACGACATCCTCAGCGCGCTCGACACTCCCTTGGACGTGGTCCTCGAGCTGCAGGTGGACGACGACGAAGTGGTCCGGCGGCTGTCCGGACGTCGCACCTGCCGGACGTGCGGCCACGTTTGGCACGTCGAGTTCGACCCGCCGAGCCGTGATGGTGTTTGCGACGAGTGCGGAGGCGAGCTGTTCCAGCGCGACGATGACCTACCGGACACGATCCGCCGGCGACTCGAGGTCTACACCGAACAGACCGCACCGCTGGTCGGCTTCTACGACGACGCGGGTCTGCTGCGGTCCATCGCGGCGGAGGGCTCGGTCGACGACATCACCACCCGCGCCATCGACGCCCTCGAGCTTGCAGCCAAGAGCTGAAGCGCACCATCGGAATGTTTCGCGAACGCGGGATCGAGATCCAGACACCGGCACAGATCGAAGTGATGCGACAGGCTGGTCTGGTCGTCGGGGAGACTTTGGAACTGCTCCGGGAGGCTGTTACGCCCGGAGTCACAACCCGCCAGCTCGACCAGCGTGCCGAAGAGCACATCCGCTCCCGTGGAGCGACGCCTAACTTCCTCGACTACCACGGCTACCCCGCCACGATCTGCACCTCGATCAACGACCAGGTGGTGCACGGGATCCCCAGTGACAAGCCGCTCGAGGAGGGCGACCTCATCTCGATCGACTGTGGCGCGATCGTCGAGGGCTGGCACGGAGACTCAGCGATCACCGTGGCCGTCGGGGAGGTCGGACCGGAGCTGGTCGAGCTGATGCGCGTCTGCGAGGAGAGCTTGTGGCGCGGAATGGCCGCGGCAACGCTGGGCGGCCGCGTCACAGACATCTCGCATGCCATCGAGACTTATGTGCGGTCGCAGGGCGACTACGGAATCGTGGAGGACTACGTCGGCCACGGCATCGGCTCCGCCATGCACCTGCCGCCGAGCGTCCCCAATTTCGGGCGCCCGGGCAAGGGGCCCAAGTTGGTCGAGGGACTGGCTCTTGCCGTCGAGCCGATGATCACGATGGGCACGATCGAAACCGAGATCCTCGCCGACGACTGGACGGTGGTCACCGCGGACGGCTCATGGTCGGCCCATTTCGAGCACTCGTTCACGCTCACCCCCGCGGGAACCCTCGTGCTCACCGCCCTCGACGGCGGCGCGGCGAGACTTGGCGAGCTGGGTGTGCCGTGCGTCGCGTCATGACCGGCTGAGATCTGTCTACGCACGTCTAGCGCAGCCTCGCCAACGAGAGTATTCTGTCGGATTGTCTACAACCCTACGATCATGCTGGTGAAGCGGGAGCGATCTGAGGAGGACCGATGGCGTCCACAGAGTCCGGCAATACAGGTGTCCCCGAGGCGGATCCCACCACCCTGCGGCGCGCCATCGCCGCCTCGGCAATCGGGAATGCGACCGAGTGGTTCGACTACGGCATCTACGCCTACGGAGTCACCTACATCTCCGCAGCGCTCTTCCCTGGCAGCACCGAGGAGGCAACGCT
>JACCVZ010000298.1 GCA_013697905.1 Nocardioidaceae bacterium | reverse complement strand
GGATCATGTCGCACATGTAGAAGTAGTACGGCATGATCTTGGCGCCGTCGAGAAGGGCGAAGCACAAGTCGAGCAGGGTAGGGGCATCGTCGTTGACGCCGCCCATCAGCACACCCTGGTTCCGGACGTCGCGGATGCCGGTGTCCAGCATCGCCTGCGTCGCCCTGGCCACCATCGGCGTCACGGAGTTGGCGTGGTTGACGTGGGTGTGGATCGCCAGCGACGCGCCACGCCGCCGCGCCTTGGTCGCCAACCGTTCCATGCCGGCGCGGACGTCGTCCTGCAGCCAGTGCTGGGGCAGCCCCATCAGCGCCTTGGTGGCGAGCCGGACGTCGCGGATGTTGTCGATATCGAACAGCTGGTCGACGAACCCCTCCAGGCGGGCGAAGGGCATGTTTGCCACGTCGCCGCCCGAGACCACGACATCGCGTACGCCGGGGTTGCTGCGGAGGTACTCGAGCATCGCCTCGATCCGGTCGATCGGCTTGAGGTTGAACTTCAGCTTGTCGATGACGGGAGTCGAGTTGCCGACGAGGTCCATTCGGGTGCAGTGGCCGCAGTACTGCGGGCACGTCGGCAGCAACTCGGCCAGCACCTTGGTGGGGTAGCGGTGGGTGAGCCCCTCGGCGACCCACATGTCGTGCTCGTGCAGGCTGTCGCGGGTGGCGTGGGGGTGGCTCGGCCAGTCGGTACGCCGGTCGGAGAACACCGGAAGCATGTAGCGGCGCACCGGGTCGGCATACATCAGCTCGGTCGTCGGCGGCGTGTGCGGCACCATCGTGTTGACCATCTGCGGTGGCATCAGCATCGACATGGTGGCGCGCTCGGCCTGGTCGCGTTCGAGATCGTCGTAGAAGCGGTCCTCGAGCAGGTCGCCATAGACGCGGCGCAGCTGGGCGAGGTTCTTCACGCAGTGCGCGCGTTGCCACTGGACCGACGCCCACTCCTGCGCCGTCACGTCCCGCCAACCCGGCAGCCGGGTCCAGTCAGGCTCGACCAGCTCGACCCGCGCGTAGGGGTAGGGCTGCTCCAGGCCGGCGCGATCGGTCATGTAGCGGTCCTCCAGGCGCACCGGTGGCGCGCCCTGCTGTCGGGGTCGGGAGTCGGGGTGTTTGTGCGGGACGGTGTCCTCATGCCACAGTACGGGAGGATGTACGGCGACAGCAAAGCCACGCCGTGATTCTTGCGTAGATCAGCGACCCTGAGCGGAGGTTTTGCCGTGACCAGCGACCCCACAGGTCTGCACCGGGTGCTCTCGCCGGTCGGGGCGCTGCCGCAGGCGGCCGACCGGCTCGACACACGTGCCGAGCTCGCCCCCGACGAGCTGCGGATCGCGGTGTCGCGGCTCAACCTCGACGCGGCGTCGTTTCGCCAGCTGTCCACCAAGCACGGCGGCGACGGTGACGCGGTGCGCACCGAGGTGCTCGACATCGTCCGTACCCACGGCAAGATGCATAACCCCGTCACCGGGTCCGGCGGCATGCTGACCGGAACGGTCGAGGAGGTCGGGCCGCAGTCGCCACTCGGACTGTCCGTTGGCGACGAGGTGGCCACGCTGGTTTCGCTCACCTTGACCCCGCTTGTCATCACCGACGGGTTGGCCGACTGGGACGGCCGCAGCGAGCAGGTGCCCTGCCAGGGGTACGCGATCTTGTTCGGCAGGTCCATCGCCGCCAAGCTCCCGGCCGACGTGCCGACACCACTGGCGCTGGCCGTGATGGACGTCTGCGGCGCACCGGCGTTGACCGCGAGGGTTGTCGGCCAGTACGTCGACCGCGGCGGGTCGCCGACGGTGTGTGTCATCGGCGCAGCGGGCAAGAGCGGCTCCCTGTCTCTCGTCGCTGCCGCCCGGGCAGGTGCCGGTCACACCATCGCTGTCGTGCCACTTCAGCGCGAGGCGGACCTGCTCGCTGGCAGGGACCTCGCCGATGTCGTCACCCTCGCCGATGCCCGCGACCCGGTCGCCTTGTCCCGGGCGGTCACCGATGCGGGCGGACCCGCCGACGTCACGGTCGTCTGCGTCGACGTACCAGGGTGCGAGGGCGGCGCGATCTTGTCGACCGAGCAAGGGGGCACCGTCGTCTTCTTCTCGATGGCGACGTCATTCAGCGCCGCCGCACTCGGTGCGGAGGGACTGGCGTGCGACGTGACGATGCTCGTCGGAAACGGCTATCTGCCGGGCCACGCCGACTACGCAGTCGACCTGCTGCGCACCCATGTCGGCGTACGCTCTCTCTTCGAGGCACGACTCGCGCACGAGGCGGCAGGATAGGGTCGTGACCTCGACATCGAAGCGCGTCCTGCTACGCGGCGGAAGGGTCTACTCGCCGGCGACACCGCAGGCCACGGCAATGCTGACGGTCGGCGACAAGGTCGCCTGGATCGGCGACGACGGTGGTGCGGCGTCACATGCGCCCAGCGCTGACGTCGTCGTGGAGCTCGACGGCGCCCTCGTCACCCCAGGCTTCGTCGACGCGCACGTGCACCTGGGACCGACCGGCTTCGCGCTGCAGTCCCTCGACCTCAGCTCGACGGTGAGCCTGGCGGATGCCCTGGAGCAGCTGGAGCGTTTCGCCTGCTCGCACAGCGGCAGAGTGCTCCACGCCTACGGATGGGACGAGACGAAGTGGTCCGAAGGTCGACCGATGACCATGGCCGAGGTCGACCGGGCCGTCGGCCGCGCGGTGGCCTACATCTCCCGGGTCGACTCCCACTCGTCGGTTGTCTCATCGGCCCTGCTCGACCGCGACCCCTCGATCACGCAGCGGGACGGGTGGCATGGTAACGGCGTCGTCGAGCGCGACGCCCACCACGCCGTTCGCACCATCACCCACGGACTCTGGACCACGGCGGAGCGCGAGCAGGCACTGCGCGCTGCGCTGACGCACGCCGCCTCCCGGGGGCTGACGTGCGTGCACGAGGTCAACGCGCCACACATCGCGCCGTACGCCGACTTCGCCGCGCTGCGCGCCATCGCCGACACGACCACCGTCTCCGAGGTCGTGCCGTACTGGGGGGCGTTTCGCGGTGGGGACGCGGACCTGACCGGCGACGGCTTGCTCGGCTTCGCAGGCGACCTTTGCGTCGATGGAGCGGTGGGCTCCCGTACCGCCTGCATGCACGAGGCGTACGCCGACGCCGACACCTCCGGCCATCTCTACCTCAACCGTGAACAGGTGGCCGAGCACGTCGTGTACTGCACGGAGCGCGACCTCCAGGCCGGCTTCCACGTGATCGGCGACCGGGCCATGACCGAGACGATGGCCGGGTTTGAGGCAGCGGTGAAACTGGTGGGCGTCGCCGCCTTGGTCCGGGCTCGGCATCGCCTCGAGCACGCTGAGATGCCCACGCCGGAGGCGGTCCAGGCGATGGCACGGCTCGGAGTCGTCGCCAGCGTCCAGCCTGCCTTCGACGCGGAGTGGGGCGCCGCAGCAGCGCTGTACGAGCAGCGGCTCGGGGCGGAGCGCGCCCGTCCGATGAACCCGTTCGGCAGCATGCACCGAGCCGGCATCGTCTTGGCCTTCGGCTCCGACAGCCCGGTCACGCCGCTCGATCCCTGGGCCGGCGTCCGCGCCGCCGTCTTCCACCACGCCGAACACGAGCGGCTCACCCCCACCGCCGCCTTCGACGCCCACACCCGCGGCGGCCATCGCGCCAGACGCGACGACGCAGCCGGGGTCCTCAAACCTGGTGCCGCGGCGACGTACGCCGTCTGGCGTGTCGACGACGAGCTGCCCCGCCCACAGGTCGTGGAATGGTCCTCCGACCCCGGTGCCGACGTGCCAAGCCTGCCCGATCTCCACCCGGACAAGAAGCTGCCCGTGTGTCTCACGACGGTCGTCGCCGGGGCAACTGCGTACGACGCGCAACAGCTCGGCACCGGGAACGGCTCACGATGAGGCCTCCATCCGAAAGAGGGCGGCGATGACGACCCGCCCACGACCGAAGATCGACCTCGACCAGAGCACCGTCCAGCAAGCGCGACGCCTGGCCCGACAGGCCGGGCGGCCGATCGTCCGGGTCGCCAAGCAGCACACCACGGTGTCGGTGGAGCGGGCAACGCTGCGTCTGGCCGGGTTATCCGGGGCCGACCCCGACGGCACACCGTGGGTCAACCGGCTGCTCGACGCGGTCCGCGCCGACGTCGGTCTCGAGCACGGCCTGGCGATGCCCGTGTGGGACGCCCTGCTGCGTGTGGACGTCCCCGACCTGCTGACGCTGGCGCAGCGGGCCGCGGCTGGTGACGTCCGCTTCCGCGTCCCCGAGGGGCGCGACGCCGCCCGCGCCCAGACCGCCTCCCGCAAGCAGGTGAGCGCTGGTATCCGGAAGGTCGACGCCCGCCGTCGCGAGCGGGAGCGGTTGATCAAGCGGTGGGGCGACCCTCCGCGCAAGCCCTGGATCTACCTGATCGTGGCGACCGGTGACATCTACGAGGACATGCCGCAGGCGCAAGCGGCGGCACGCGCGGGGGCGGACATCATCGCGGTGATCCGCTCGACCGGACAGTCGCTGCTCGACTACGTACCCGAGGGCGCGACCCGGGAGGGGTTCGCCGGCACCTACGCCACCCAGGAGAACTTCCGGCTGATGCGGGGGGCCCTCGACGAGACCAGCAAGGACCTCGGCCGCTACGTCCGGCTCACCAACTACGCGTCGGGTCTGTGCATGCCGGAGATCGCCGCACTGGCGGGACTCGAGCGGCTCGACATGATGCTCAACGACTCTATGTACGGCATCTTGTTCCGCGACATCAACCCGATCCGCACGTTCGTCGACCAACGCTTCAGCCGGCAGGTGCATGCTCGCGCCGGCATCATCATCAACACCGGGGAGGACAACTACCTGACGACGGCCGACGCGGTCGAAGCGGCCCACACCGTGACGGTAAGCCAGCTGCTCAACGAGTACTTTGCGAAGGAGGCCGGTCTCGACGACTGGCAGCTCGGGCTGGGTCACGCGTTCGAGATCGACCCTGCGGTGCCTGACAGCTTCCGGCTCGAGCTCGCGCACGCCCTACTGGCGCGCACGCTCTTCCCGAAGGCGCCGCTGAAATGGATGCCGCCCACCCGCCACATGACCGGAGACGTGTTCCGTGGCTATCTGCTCGACGGGTTCTTCAACCTTGCGGGTGCGATGACCGACCAGGACATCCTGCTAGTCGGGATGATGACCGAGGCCGTCGTCACGCCGTGGTTGTCCGACCGCGACCTGGCGCTGCAGAACGTTCGGTACGTCATCAACGCTGCCGGTCGCCTGGCCGAGGACTTCGCGCCCGCGCCTGACGGTTTCATCGCCGAGCGCGCCCGGCAGGTGCTGGGGGAGTCGATCGACCTGCTGACGAAGATCCTCGCCCACCCCGGCACCGAGTTCGGTGCGGGTCTGCTCGACGCCATCGCCGACGGTACCTTCGGCCTGATGAAGCGCCCAGCCGACGCGGGCAAGGGTCTCGAAGGCGTGGCCAAGAAGGCCCGCGACTACTACAACCCGGCGGCGGCCATCTTGGAGGAGTCATGACCAGGCCAGTGATCGGCAACGGCACCACCCCGGCTGCCGGCACGACCATTGTGCGGCCGTACGGCGACACCACTGGCGACGCCATGGTGCAGGTGTCGTTCACCCTGCCGCTGCCGCACGACAAGCGGGCCGAGGGTGCCGCCGCCCAGCTGGCCAACAAGATGGGGATCGACCCCGCCATGGTCGTCCACGCGAAAGCGATGGGTCCGGACTTCACGTTCTTCGTGGTCTACGGCCGTTCCAACCACCTGGTCGACACCAGCACAGTCGAGGTGCACGAACGCGACTACCCGCTGCTGTCTCCGAAGGAGGTCAACCTTTCCATCAAGAAGGCGCTACGCCGTCGGCTCGTCGTCGTCGGGGGCTGCATCGGGACGGACGCTCACACCGTAGGCATCGACGCGATCTTGAACATCAAAGGTTTTGCGGGGGAGAAGGGCCTCGAGTACTACCGCGAGCTGCGCGTGGTCAACCTCGGAGCCCAGGTGTCGGTGCCAGAGCTGGTGGCACATTCCCGAGAGGAGCGCGCCGATGCCGTTCTCGTCTCGCAAGTCGTGACCCAGCGAGACGCTCACATCCTCAACACCAAAGAGATGTCGGCCGCGTTCCGCGAGTCCTACCCGGCGTCGGGGCGGCCGGTCCTGATCATCGGCGGACCGCGGTTCGAGGAGAAGCAGGCCGCCAGCCTGGGCGTCGATAAGGTGTTCACCCGCGGCACCACCCCCAGCGAGGTCGCCAGCTACCTCGTGCATGAGCTGGTGAGCAACCGCCGCAACGACCAGCTCGCACCTACCCCTGACAAGGAGCTCGGATGACGTC
>JACCVZ010000268.1 GCA_013697905.1 Nocardioidaceae bacterium | reverse complement strand
GTGATGCAGGGAATCACCATCACGGGCAACAAGGAGTGAGACTGACGTCAGTCGGTCCCACGTCCGGAGGAGGACCCAGAGTTCTTGGAGATGAGCTTGTGGGTTCCGTCGCACCAGGGCTTCCGGGAGGATTTGTCGCACCGGCAGACCGCTACCACGGGGCGTCGTGTCTCATGCTCGACCCCGTTTTCGTCCGTAATCACGTCGGCGCCCCTGATGAGCAAAGGACCGGCAGGACAGCAGGTGACCTGTACGGTCGCCGGATTCCTCGGCGTCATCGGAAGCTGCCCGTCAGCCGGAGCCGGATGTCGCACCCGCAGGCCGGCTCCGGACAGGTGTCGCGGCCGAGGAGTGACGTCCGGTGGGCCGCACGGCGCAGGCGTCGACCGGAGTAGCGGGCGCCGCCGCGCGCGGCCGAGGCCAGGGCGAGCCACGAGCACAGGGCTCTCTCGAGCAGCCACAACGGTGCCCAGCCGGCGCTGCTGGCCGCAAACACCCGAGTGCCGTTGCCCCGTCGGCGGCCCACTTCTGCGAGGAGCACCGCCAGGGCGGCGACGAGGGCGGTGACGAGAGGGCGCCGCCGCGGGGCTGCGAGGAGGACAAGGGGCAGCACGGACAGCTCGACGACGAGACGGGCTGGCTGGGCTTGGCTGTCATACGCCTGACGGACGCGCTGACCAACGAAGTGACCGACCGAGGGAGGGCGCCGGACGACGAACACGTCGAGCGCATGGTGAGGGCGCGAGCCGTGGGCACGCAATGTCCGGAGCAGCTCGAGGTTCTCGAACAGGACCCCGCCGCAGTAGCCGCGGGAAGTGAGCAGGAGCTCACGCCTCAGCCCCATCGTCCCGGCGTACTCGACTCCGAACGCGCGGTTGACCAGTGCCCGGGAGGTGTCCCACTGGGCGTGCCAGGGGAGCGGCTGGAAGAAGTTCTGAGGCACCACGACGTCGTGATCGGTCAGCCGGTCGGCGACGGCCTGGAGCGACTCCTGGTCGTAGCGCACGTCGTCGTCGGCGAGGATGACGTAGGGCGTCTCGGCTGCGAGGACGCCGTCACAAACGCCGGCTACCTTTCCGTTCAGCGACGTCGAGGTGACCAGAAGGTGACGAACACCTGACGCCCCCCAGTGCCGGGCGTTTGCTGCCGCGACCTCCGACGGGGAGCCGTCCGCCACCACCACTGTGACCAAGCTGCTGAGCCAGCGAAGGTAGTGGTCGAGATCGGGATCGTCGTCCGCGCGCAGACGCTTGATGGGCAGCACGTACGTCACGGCGTCGAGGGACAGCTGCGGCACTCCCATCCTCACGCTCCGAGGACGGCCGACTGCGTCACGTCGGGCAGCAGGGCCGACCGGCCGGCTGCCCATGCGTCGAGGACGTAGGCGGCCACCCTCGCGTCGAGGTAGAGGCAGGCGGCCGCCCCAAAGGCAACGGTCTGCATGCTCTGTGGATCCTGTGCCACCAGGGCGGCGCAGATGTTGCGGGTGGCGACCTGCTCGTGCACGGCGTCCGCTTCGACGTGCTCGTCGAAGTACGCCGCCGCCGGGTCCGGGAATCCCAGCCGACGCAGCCCCCGAGCCACTTGCCGGGAGGGCAATGAGCTGCTGGCTTCGAACGCCGCCAGGTGACCCACCGCAGCAGCGGTCAACCTTCGGTGCAGGCCGAACATGCTGAGGCCGTTGTTGAGGGCCAGCGTCACGGCGGGGACCACGTCGATGTAGGCCCCCACCTGGCTGGACAGCTGACACGCCCGCAAGGTGTCGGCGAACATTTTCGCGTGCAGCCTCTCGGCGTCGCCAGTCCCGTACTCGTCATACTGCAGCTCCACCAGGGCTACCTTCGGCGCGCCGGTCAACCGGGGCACCGCCCACGTGTGGGGGTCGGCCTCCTTGAGGTTGTAGATGCTGCGATGGATCAGAAACTCGATGGCCTCGACGCGACTCGCGTGCCGCTGGATGTATGGCCCCAGGGAGGGGGAACGGTCGCGGGCCACCAGGTCGAACAGGCGCTCGGCAACTCCACCGCTGCGCTCACAGACTGCCCGAACCGGGTCAGCGGTCGAGGCCCTCAGGTTATCCTCCAGCTCGGTCTCGAGACGCCGCCGGACGGCAAGGCACTCCGGGGACCACTCCCATGCGGCGTCGACGTCGTCGAACCCGGTGTAGTGGAGCTCGTAAAGCATCCACAAGGTGAGCTGCCGGTCCTCATCGCAGATGATGTCGGAGGAAGCCTCCTGAACCAGCCGGCAGGCCTTCGGCACACTCGGCGCGTCCTGTCCGTGCAGCCAGGAGAGCACGAGTGCACTGAGCGGACCGCGCGGACGAGGCGCCTGCATCGGTTTGCTCTGCGCTGTCACATCTGCTTGATACCCGCCCGCGGCGCCAGATAAACCGCCGGCAGACAAGTCGCCGCAGGGCTTGCCGGTCGAGGCCGAGCGGCTACCGAGGCGTCAACCCCACGGTGGCCGGGCCCTCGAGGACGGCGCCGTCAGCGGAGAATCTCGAGCCGTGCAGCGGACAGTCCCACGAAAGCTCGGCATCGTTCCACGTCACCACCCCCTTCAGATGCGGGCACACCGCGGATACCTCGTGGGTTTCACCGGCCACCGTGCACACCGCAACCGGCGACGTCCCGCGCCGCTCCACGCGACCGTGACCCTCCTCCAGTGATTCGGGTGAATGGTCGGAAGCCAGGGCCACACGGACCCAGCCCTGCGCCATCCGAGCCGCCACACTGCTGTTGAGCTTGACCGCCCGCCCGAGTCCGCTGAGCTCGCGTAGCCGCCAGCTGCGAAGGTCCGTACTCCAAGGGGTGTTCCCGCCCAGCAGCTGACTGGAAAGGGCGAGCGCCGCGGCGACGCCGGTCGTCATGCCCCACTTGTCATAGCCAGTGGCGACGAAGATCCTGCCGTGACGCGGCAGCAGCGGTCCGACGTAGGGAAGTCCGTCGAGCGACTCGTAGTCCTGGGCCGACCACCAATGTGTACGCCGAGCACCGGGGAATGCGAGCTCGGTCCATCGGGTGAGGTCGTCGACCAGCGAAGCTGGCGAACGGTGCCGGCCCACCACGTGCCCATTGCCACCCACCAGCAGAAGTTCGTCGCCACGGTCGAAGGCAGACCGCAACGAGCGAGTCGGCGAGTCCGCCGAGAGATACATTCCTTCAGGCAGGGCCTGGGGCACGGAGAACGCGGCGGCGTAGGAGCGCAGTGGCTCGAGCCGCCCGAAGTAGCCGCCTCTGTCGAGGATGGGGATGCCGGTGGCCAGGACCACCTGACTCGCCTCCAGGTCCCCGTGCTCGGTCACGACGGTGCACCTGCCAGCAGCCTGTCGCACCGTGCGCACCCGAGTCCGCTCGAAGAAGACGCCGCCATGAGCCTGCACATCCAGGACGA
Source organism: Nocardioidaceae bacterium (assembly GCA_013697905.1). Taxonomy (GTDB): domain Bacteria; phylum Actinomycetota; class Actinomycetes; order Propionibacteriales; family Nocardioidaceae; genus JACDHG01. The sequence goes on along the minus strand of JACCVZ010000268.1, from coordinate 4,319 downwards.
GCGCACTGAGCGCCGCAACCGGGTCGAACTGGGCTTGATCGTCTAGACGGACGGCTCCACGCGTGGCGTATGGAAGCTCGAGATGACTGTCCCAGCGCACGTCCAGCCCCGCCGCTTCGGCGGTGGCCAGCTCGGCACGGGCCTGTTTCTCACCCTGCGCGGTGGTGGCGTAGGTGAACGCCGGCCGCTTCTGTACGTCGATGCCGTGGTCGTCGCAGTATCTCAACAACCACTCTTTGCCCTCGCGGTTCGCGTCCACGTAGGCGCGCACGGTCTTCAGGGGGTTCTTCGTTGCGAGAGTGGACAGTCGGGTGCCCTGGAGAAGGCTGATCTTGGCGGTGGTGTTTCCTGTCGTGCCCGAGCCGATCCGCCGACCTTCAACGACCGCAACGCTCAGTCCCGCTCGGACGAGGAGCAGTGCGGTGACGAGTCCCGTGAGACCGGCTCCGACGACGACCACGTCGTACTGCGCGGGCTCCTGAACCGTGCCAAAGGTAGGCAGGTCTGCATGGTCGAGCCATAGTGAGGTCACGGTGTTTCTTTCAGGTCATGATCGTGCGGCGGGCTCCGCCGGACGTGGGCGGCACTGACTCAGGTGCCCGTCGGTTCGCTTCCCAAACGCGGCTAACGCGAGCGGCGCGTCTCTTTGTCGTTCGCCTTCTGAATCGCCTCGACCAACTCCGGCTTGTTCATCTTCGAGCGACCGCTCACGCCGAGGCGTCGCGCGACATCTTGCAGGTGGTCTTTCGAGGCGTTCGCGTCGACACCGCCAGCCGTCTGTCGGTCGGTGTCCCGCCCGCCTTCGGCCTGCGGGTCCGAGGGGCCCGAGTGTTCCTTGACTTCCCAGTGGTCACCCACTTTTTCGTGGGTGTGCTTGAGGGCGGAGTACGCCACCCGATGGGCTCGCTCCTCGTCGTGATACTGCTCCAGAGCGGCGTCGTACGCCTTCGAAAACGTCGCCTGCGCCTTGCGGGGGGACCTCTGCAGGGTGCTGGGCAGCTCGGTTTGCTTCGGCTGGCCGCTCCGGCTCGTCTTGGGCATCGGTCCTCCTGTGGTCGTCGTCTTGGGAGGCTTACCCAGAACGGCGGCAGAGAAACGCCGGTGCCTGACGTGGTGGTGTGGGTGTGAGTCGCCACCGCCAGCAGTGCGATGCTGGCGCGGTGTCTCAGTCCAAGATCGTGCCGTCGCCCGCTACCTGGGCGGCTCGGGGGCGGCGCAAGCTCCGCGATCCCTCTTTCCAGACCGACGCCCTCAGATCGGCAAGACCGTCGCCGCAGCCGTGATCGCTTGGGTGGTGGCGGTGCGGCTGTTCGACCTGCAGCAGCCCTTCCTTGCACCCTGGGCGGCGCTGCTGACCGTCCATGCCACCGTGTATCGGACCGTCTCGCGAGGCATCCAACAGGTCGGCGCCAACGTGTTCGGTGTGCTGCTTGCCTTCGGGGTGGGGTCATTGCTCGGCGTCAACGTGGCCACGATCGCGTTCACCCTGCTCGTCGCCTTGTGTGTCGGTGGAGCGACCCTGGTGCGGGCGGAGGGGATGACTGTCGCGACGACGGCGCTGATCGTGCTCACCACCGGGTACGCCGAAAACACCGCGGTGCTCGTGTCTCGTTTGCTGGACACTGCGATCGGCATCGCTTGTGGGGTCTTGATCAACCTGGTCGTCTATCCGCCGCTCGCTGATCGTAGTGCTGCCCGGCGAGTCGAGACGATCGACGATGCAGTCGGAGCATTGCTGACCGACATGGCCGATGCCATCCGCGAGGGGTACGACGACGACACGGTAGACGCCATGGTCGAGCGCTCCCGCGACCTCGACGCTGACATTAAGGCGGCCTGGTCGGTGGTGTCGGAGTCCAACGAGAGCCGGCGCTTCAACCCGCGTCGGACCGCCCGACGGGTGGGCGACCGGGCGGCGTCGTACTCCGACGTGCTGCACCGTCTCGAGCAGGCGGTGGCGGAGGCCAGGAGCATGGCGCGGACTCTGGGCCTGCGGGAACACGCTGCCCAGACCTGGGACCCGCACTTCAAAGAGCAGTGGGTCTTCTTGCTCGCCGACGCCGGCCGGGCCGTGACCGATGCCGACCCTGAGGCCGTCGCCGAGGTGCGAAGGCGGATAGGCCGCCTGGTGCACACCATGTCCACGAGCGAGCTGCCAGGCATGCACTGGCCGGAGTACGGCGCGCTGGTCATCAATATGCGCAACATCGTCGAGGCCATGGAAGACGTGGCCGCTGTACAGCCGCAGCTTGCCGACTCCTGAGGGAGCAGCGGCGCGCTGCTGCCCTGCTTGCCGCCCATCCCCTAGGAGGCGATCCGGTTCCTCGGGGTGGACTGCGTCCCCTCAGCGTTGCCCAGCTCTTCGCGCAGCTCCTTCAAGATGCGGGTGAGCAGCCGCGAGATCTGCATCTGGGTGACGCCGAACTCGCTGGCGATTCGTGACTGCGTCCACTCGTGGAAGAAGCGCAGGTAGACGATGCGGCGGTCGCGTTCGGAGAGGGTGCGGCAGAGCGGCGTCAACGCAACGACGGCTTCGACGTGGTCGTAGCCGCCCTCGTCTCCACCGAGCACCTCAGACAGCGGGGCGCCGTCGCCGTCGCCGACCGGACGGTCGAGGGAGCTCGGGGCGAAGCAGCCGTCTGCGGCGAGCGCCTCGGCCACGTCCGACGTCTCGATCCCAAGGGCCGCAGCAAGCTCGTCGGCGGTCGGCGTTCTGCCGAGCTTCTGGGTGAGCTCACCCGTCGACGCGGAGATCGCGGCCTGAAGCTCCTGGACTCGGCGGGGAGGTCTCACGGCCCAGGCGTTGTCGCGGAAGAACCTCTTGACCTCACCGAGGATGGTCGGGACCGCATATCCCAAGAAATTGTCGCTCTTGGAGGGGTCAAAGCCTCGGGCGGCCTTGACGAGCCCAAGGCACGCAACTTGGACGAGGTCGTCAACGGGCACACCCCGGTTGCGGTAGCGCATGACGATGGACTCGGCTACTTTGACGTTGAGCAGGACCACCTCGTCGTACAGCCGTTGGATCTGAGCGGGATCGTGTGAGGCAGCAGCCAGCTGGAGTACTTCGCGGGTCCTGTTGGCGCGGTACTCGTCGCGGTTGTGCGTGTCGGCATCGGAGCTTTGACCACCACCGATGTGGTGCAAATGGCTTGATAAGTCGCGAGGAGAGAAGATGGGAGACATTCCCGTGGCCTTTCAAGGTTCGACCCGGTGGCAGTTGTCTCAACCACGCGTCAACACTCAACCACGGCGCCACCCGGGGCGCAAGGGAGGAACCAAACGTTCAGCGGTCAATCGGGCGCAGCCGCTGGCTTGCACTGGCGGCGAAGCCGACCCGTGACGCGCCGGGCCTGAGCGCGGACGGGGTGGTGGCGCTCCCATTCCCGCACATCGCGCTCCTGCCTCAGGGCATCGCGCAGCTCGTCGACGCGAGCAGAGCGTTTCTCGAGCTCGCTCGCCAACGTGCGCTGTTGAGCCACCAGGCGCTGGGTCGGGAGGTCATCACGATCGAAGAGCAGACCTGCGACCGTTTCCACCGCCACCGCGGCGACCGTCCGGTCGTCCACGTCGTCGGGCAGCGCACCGCCTGCAGGTCGGGGGCCCGGAACCAGTTCGTCAAGGTCGCCAACCAGCGACCAGTTGCGTGGGCGGAGCTGCTCGCTCATCGCCGTACCTCGCCCGACCATCCACGCGTGCAGGTCGGCCGGCGTCTGTATTTTGCGCATGCCGGCTCGACTCGCGAGCACTCCTTCGGACAGGATCTGCTTGACGAGGAGCTGTACCTGAGGTGTCGGAAGGTCGCGCGGGATCAGGGTGTTGACGCGGCGCAACGTCTCAATCTCGTCGACGCCCAACGACTCGTTCGGCAAGGTGTTCGACTGCTCGACTGACTCGGAGTCGATGTCGAGTACGGACGCAAATCGTTGCCAGAGAAGTCCTCTCGCAGCACCGCTCGAAGGCACCGTCACGAGATGAACCTGCGCCTCGGGCAGGTCAGCCCCCCACTTGTCTAGCACGCGCGGCAGGTGCTGCACGCGCCAGAAGAACGGTGAGCTCTTGGCGCGCTGCTCGGCTGGCTTGTCCGGATCGGTGGCCTGCAGCCGCTCGCAGTATTCTCGCAGGCTGTGTGTCCGGCCGTGCTTGATGCTCTGTTGCCACTCGGCGGGCACCTGGCGCGCAAAGTCGCGCGCCGTCACGATGATGTGCAGGCTGTCACTGACCTTCGCAAACTCCTGGCGGACCCAGGTAATCCGTTCAGGCGGTACGGCGGTGAACAGCTCATGGCTGATCAAGGCGTCGCCATCCCATCCTTCGAG
>JACCVZ010000253.1 GCA_013697905.1 Nocardioidaceae bacterium | reverse complement strand
GCCACACTGAGGTCATGTCACGCCCTTGCTTTCCCTCGCTCCTGCATGCCCGCAGGCTGGCCGGCGTACGCCGACGCGTCCGCGTAGCGCTCGCAGTCAGCGCCGTGCTGGTGCTATCGCTCGTCGGGTGCGGCGGCGGCGACGCGGGCAAGGTGGCCGCCGTCGGAGCAGACGGGCCGAGCCCGACAAACACAGCGAGTGCAGTCATGCTCAACGGCGAGTGGCCACTGACGGGCGAAAAGCTCGATGGTGATCTCCCTGACCACCCGGTCTATGTCGTCAAAATGGACAACACGTCGAGCTCGGCGCCGCAGGTCGGGTTGGATTCGGCGGACCTGATCGTCGAAGAGCTGGTCGAGGGCGGGCTGACCCGGTTGGCGGTGTTCTACTACCGGGACATGCCGAAGACGGTCGGTCCGGTGCGGTCGATGCGCGCCTCCGACATCGGCATCGTGAAGCCAGTGTCGGCTACGATCATTGCCTCCGGCGCAGCCGGGAGGACCACGGCTCGGTTGGCCGGAGCCAAGATCGCCACCACCACCGAGGCTCAGGGTGGCGGCTTCTTCCGAGACGGCGGGCGCAACGCGCCGTACAACCTCTTCATCCAGTTGTCGAAACTCGCCGACAGGCCGGAGAAACGTTGGGGGGCGCCGCAGAACCCGTACCTCACCTTCGGTGACGCGAGCGGTTTCAAGGGCGATGTTGCGGTCAAGCGCATAGCTGCAACGTTCTCCGGCGGCCACACGACGCGCTGGGAACACGGCGAAAACGGGTGGACCCGACCCGACTCCTATGCCGAGGCGGGCAAGGACTTCCAGCCTGACAACTTGTTGCTGCTGCGGGTGAGGACCCGGGATGCGGGCTACCGAGACCCGGCCGGCAACCCGGTGCCCGAGACTGTCTTCTCGGGCAAGGGAGAGGGGGTCCTGGTGTACGGGGCCAACGCGATGAAGATCGTCTGGGCCAAGCCGTTCCGCGGCAGCCCGCTCAGGCTCAAGCGGAAGAACGGCGGCGAAGTGCAGGTCCCGGTGGGTCGCACCTGGATCGAGCTGGTGCCGGCGGACGGCGGCAGTGTCACCTTGACGAAGTAGCTGCCGGATCGAGCCGGCTTGGTTCGGTGACGGCAGTGTCAGGGCAGGAGTTCGTTCGTTCCCTTACCCAGAGGGTGAGCGTGCGTTGAGACGGTGGCGAGATTTGTTGCCATGATGGGGGTATGCCGACAGTTCCGTCTGTGTCCTACTCGATCACCGTGCGCCTGGTTGTGCCCGCAGGTGGAAGCGCTGTCAGCCAGCTGACGCAGTGCGTGGAGGCCGTGGGCGGCATCGTCACAGCCCTCGACGTAACCTCGTCCGGCGTCGACCAGCTGCGCATCGACGTCACCTGCGCAGCTCGCGACACCAACCACGCCGACGACATCGTCGAGGCGTTGAAGCGAGTCGAGGGCGTCGACGTACACAAGGTCTCCGACCGCACCTTCTTGATGCACCTCGGCGGCACGATCGAGATGGCCTCGAAGCACCCCATCCGCAACCGCGACGAGTTGTCCATGGTCTACACCCCGGGAGTCGCCAGGGTCTGCCTCGCCATTGCTGCCAACCCCGAGGACGCGCGTCGGCTAACAGTGAAGCGCAACTCGGTGGCCGTGGTCACAGACGGATCTGCCGTCCTGGGGCTGGGAAACCTCGGCCCGTCCGCGGCACTGCCTGTGATGGAGGGCAAGGCCGCACTCTTCAAGCGCTTCGCCGGCATCGACGCGTGGCCGCTGTGTCTTGACACCCAAGACGTCGACGAGATCGTCCGTACGGTGCAGGTGGTCGCGCCGGTCTTCGCCGGCATCAACTTGGAGGACATCTCGGCGCCCAGATGTTTCGAGATCGAGGCGCGGCTCCGGGAGCTGCTCGACATCCCTGTCTTCCATGACGACCAGCACGGAACGGCCATCGTCGTGCTGGCCGCGCTGACCAACGCGTTACGCGTGGTCGAGAAGGGGCTGGCCGACGTACGCGTCGTGATGTCCGGTGCGGGTGCCGCCGGCTCGGCGATAGTTCGGCTGCTGCTCGAGGCCGGCGCCCGCGATGTCGTGGTGGCGGACATCGACGGAGTCATCCACGGTGGACGCAGCGCGCTGAACCCGTCGCTTCAATGGATCGCCGACCACACCAACGCGGCTGGTTTCGACGGGTCGCTGAAGCAGGCGGTGCGAGGCGCCGACGTGTTCATCGGCGTCTCCGCACCCAACGTGCTCACCGGTGAAGACATCGAGGCGATGGCCGACCGCGCCATCGTGTTCGCGCTCGCCAACCCCGATCCCGAGGTGGACCCCGGCGAGGCGAGGCGGCACGCTGCGGTCGTCGCCACCGGACGGTCGGACTACCCCAACCAGATAAACAACGTGCTGGCCTTCCCTGGGGTGTTCCGGGGTCTACTGGACGCGTCCGCCCACACCATCGAGGACACGTTGCTCGTTGCCGCGGCAGCTGCGATCTCGGCCTCGGTTTCCGATGAGGAGCTCAACGTCAACTATGTGATCCCGAGCGTTTTCCACGAAGACGTGCACAAAGCGGTCGCAGCCGCCGTCAAGGAGGCGGCGTTAGCCACCCAGTCGCGGTCGCGGGTTGTGGCCCCCCGCCTTGACGACGTCGACGACCTCGTCCCATCCGAGCTTCCCGATGTCCCTCCCGATGTCCCTCCCGATGTCCCTGTGGGCGGCGCTGCCCGAGTCAGGGCTGACTGATGCCGTCCTACTCCGGCCAGCTGCTAGTGGCGACCCCGATGCTCGTTGACCCCAACTTCGCCCGCGCAGTCATCTTCCTGCTCGACCACGACGAGGACGGGGCGCTGGGAGTGGTCATCAACCGACCCTCCCAGCTTCCGGTGCGTGCCGTGCTGCCTGCCTGGGCGGACACGGTCAGCGAACCATCTTTGTTGTTCGCCGGCGGACCGGTCGCGCAGGACTCCGCGCTCGCGGTCGGCATGTCGTCAGGTCCCGGACCGGAGGTAGGATTCCGCCGACTCACCGGCGACTTCGGCCTCGTCGACCTCGACGCCGAGCCGACCGACGTCGAAGCCGGTCTGGTCGGTGTCCGGGTCTTCTCCGGATACGCCGGCTGGAATCCCGGGCAGCTCGAGGAGGAGCTCGACGAGGGCTCGTGGTACCTCGTCTCGACCCTGGCGGAAGACCTGCTCAACCCGATGCCGGAGCTCTTGTGGCGTAGCATCTTGCGACGCCAGCCCGGTGAGCTTGCCTACGTGGCCACATTTCCCGACGATCCGACCATGAACTGAGCGACCGGAAGCAGCGAAGTGCTGGGGGTGGGCGCCCGGCCCCAGCGTGTTGGGTGCCCCGGTGCCGGACCCGTCGGCGACCGCAACCTGGTTGCGCCTGGGCGAGGCGATCGCCTCCAGTGCCGTGGACAGCATGTCGAACTGAAGGTTGGGCATTCTGCCGGAGAACCTGGCGATGCCGTCGATCCCTTTGCGGCCCCGGAACGTGGTCTGCTGCAACGCCCGGGCTTCTTCGGCTTCGAGCTGTTCGGACAGCACCGTGTCGGCGGCGTCGGGGTCGACGACCTCGATGAGAGCTTGTCAAGTTTTCTGTGTAACTGGGCTGGATTGATTTGTCGGTTGATGGTTCAGTTCATGTGTTGGGTGAGTCGTTCGCCGAAGGCGATGGTGAGCGCTCCGAGGGCTTGGTTCCAACCTTGGACGATGGCTCCTTCGACGAGTTTGGGCTCGGC
>JACCVZ010000245.1 GCA_013697905.1 Nocardioidaceae bacterium | reverse complement strand
TTCGGGTCGACGAGCCGGCCGGCACGGGAGTCACCTACCTCGCCGTCGTCGAGGTAGTCATCTTCCGAAGGTATGTCGACGGTGATCTCGTCGTCCGCACCATAGATCACGTCCGCTTCGGGAACCTCTTGTCGGAGGCGCTCCTCGAAGGTCTCGCCTTCGCGCATCTCCTCGGCGGTATTGCCGAAACGCTCGGCCGACGAGTAGCTCTCGGGCGGCGAGTACCCCTCGTCGAGGGCGTCGTCGACCCCTCGGTCAACCAGCGTGTCGCCCGGTTGTCCCTGGCTCAGCTGCTCTTCGACGTCGGGGACGTCCGACTGCGCGGCGTCGTCGATCATGTCATCGGTCTCATGGGTGAACTCGGTCATGGCTCCAGCCTGTCACAGGGGCGTGCGCGCCTCGAGGTCCGCGGCGTGCTCGACGTCGTGCGCCTCGACGTGCGCTACGGCAGCGACCAGTCCAGCGGCTCGACGCCACGCTCAACGAGCAGCGCGTTGGTGCGGCTGAACGGCCGGGAGCCGAAGAAACCGCGCTGCGCGGACAGCGGTGACGGGTGTGCGCTGGCGATGATGGGGGTCTCGCCAAGGGCGGGCCTCACCGACTGCGCGTCGCGACCCCAGAGGATGGCCACCAGCGGTGCGTCTCGTCGCACGAGTGCATCGATGGCGAGGTCAGTGACGTACTCCCAGCCCTTTCCGCGGTGCGACGCCGGGCGACCCGGCTGCACCGTCAGCACTCGGTTGAGCAGCAGCACTCCCCGGTCGGCCCACGCCGAGAGGTCGCCGTGGGCGGGCAGGGGTACACCGACATCGTCTCGCAGCTCGCGATGGATGTTGACCAGGCTCTTGGGCAGCGGCCGCACTGACCTCGCTACCGAGAAGGACAGACCGACCGGATGGCGGGGAGTGGGATAAGGGTCCTGGCCCAACACCAGCACCTTGACTTCGGCGAGCGGCCGCGTGAAGGCGCGGAGTACGGCGTCACCCGCGGGCAGATAGCCACGACCGGCGACGGACTCGGCTCGCAGGAAGTCACCCAAGTCGGCGATGCTCGAGCGAGCGGGTGTCAGGGCAGCGGCCCAGTCGGGCGCAACGAGCTCTTCGAGCGGGCGTGGGGTCATGGGTACGACTCTGTCAAACAAGGGCCGTTGTGGATAAAGCTGGGGGCAACGAGCAGTCCGTCGGCGTGTCAGGACGGACGCGCCGACCCCACCAGAATCCAGGAAATGAAGTCTCCTCGAACCTCTTGCGCGGTGTGCCCTACCGGGATAGAACTGCTCTACGAGTTCGGCACTGCCGAGTTCGGGACAGGCCGGAAGATCAGGTCACGTCCGGTGGATTTCGGTCCGCTGGCGTCGCGCGGGGCAACCCGCACGGGCCGCTCGATGACGCGGAGCGGGGTGACGTGATGGGAAGGTCGGTCGTTTCGACAGCGTCGTGGTCGAGACAACCCGGAGGCTCCGCAAACTCATACTTTGCGGAGCCTCCACCTATGTCTGGCCTCAAGATCTGAGCTGGCGTCCGTCAGCCGGATCGCATCCGCTCGCCGGCCAGATCGGTCAGGAACTTGGTCGCCCAGGAATCGATGTCGTTCTCGCGCACCTGCCGGCGCATCGCGCGCATCCGCCGGGCCAGGTCACGGGGGTCGGCAAGCATCGCGGCCAACATCGAGTCGCGCAACCCATTGATGTCGTGCGGGTTGACCAGGAACGCCTGCCTGAGCTCGTCAGCCGCGCCAGCGAACTCCGAGAGCACCAAGGCACCGTTGTTCTCGTACCGACACGTGACAAACTCCTTCGCCACCAGGTTCATCCCGTCGGCGAACGGTGTGACGACCATGACGTCGGCCGCCCGGAAGAGCGCCGCCATCTCCTCGCGCGGGTATGACGAGTGCAGGTAGTGGATGGGCTGGCGGCCGATGCGCCCGAGGTCACCGTTGATCCGACCGACCCAGCGCTCAATGTCGTGGCGCACCTCGATGTACTGCTGCACGCGCTCCCGGCTCGGGGACGCGACCTGCACGAACACTGCATCGTCGAGGCTGATGAGCTCGTCGACGATCAGCTCGCCGAAGGCACGCAGGCGCTGCCGGATGCCCTTGGTGTAGTCGAGCCGATCGACACCCAGGAAGATCGTGCGTGAGTCGCCGAGCTCTGAGCGGATCTCTTCAGAGCGCTGTTGGACTTGCGGCGTCCGAGCGAGCTTCTCCAGCGAGGTGAAGTCGATCGAGATCGGGTAAGCCTGAGCGGTCAGCTGGCGACCGTCGTCGAGATAGATGCGCTCGCGGTGGTTCTTATGGCCGAGCCGCAACCGCACAAGCCGGGCGAAGTTGGCAGCGCCGCCTGGCCGCTGGAAGCCGACCAGGTCCGCTCCGAGCAGCCCCTCGAGAATCTGGTTGCGCCACGGCAGCTGCTTGAACAGCTCCGTGGGCGGGAACGGGATGTGCAGGAAGAACCCGATCCGCACGTCTGGACGGAGCGCACGCAGCATCGCCGGCACGAGCTGGAGCTGGTAGTCGTGGACCCAGACAACCGCGTCCCTCGCTGCGCACTGTGCCGCTGCATCCGCGAACCGTTGGTTGACCTGCACATAGGCCTCCCACCACTCGCGGTGGAACGCCGGCTTCGCCACCACGTCGTGGTAGAGCGGCCAGAGCGTGCTGTTGGACATCCCTTCGTAGTAAGCCTCGATCTCGTCGCCGGTCAGCTCGATCGGCAACAAGTTGAGGCCGTCGACCTCGAACTGGGCGTAGTCGTCGAGGGCGGAGCCAGGCCAGCCGATCCAGACGCCGTTGTGCTGACGGAGAACGGGTTCCAAGGCGGTGACCAGTCCGCCGGGCGACGTTCGCCACTGCGCACTGTCGTCACCCGAGACCCGGTCCACCGGGAGCCGGTTGGCGACAACGACGAACGGACACTTCGAAGTCTCGGCCACGCGCCAACCCTACGGGCTAAACGACGTCGTCACCGGGAAGGGTCGAGCCTATCTGCGCCCTGATCGTGTCCATCAGACGCATCAGCGCGACGGTTTCGTCGAGGGGCACCAGGGACGACTCGGTGCGGCCCTCGCGCAGGCAGCGATGAACCTCCTCGATCTCGTGGACGTAGCCACGGCCACGGATGTTGTCCGAGTAGGTCGATCGACCAGCATCAGTGGTCACTGTGAACTCACGCGCCTCTTGGAACCGCGGTGCAAACTCGATCCGACCGCTGCTGGCCTCGATGGTTGCGGTGCACGAGAGCTCCTCAATCATGCTGCAGGCAATCCTTGCCACCCGTCCGTCGTCATACGACAGCACGCTCTCGCAGACGAGGTCGATGCCACGCTCAGACAACTGACCGGAGGAGCTGATGTGCGTCGGCGCACCGAGAAGCAACCAGGCGAAAGTCAGCGGGTAGATACCGATGTCGAGCAGCGCGCTCGCGCCGAGGGCTGGGTCGAACAGACGGTGCTCAGGCGGCTTGTCTGCGACGAAACCGAAGTTGGCGTCAATCTGCCTGACCTCGCCGACAGCGCCACCGTCGACGAGGGTCTGGAGGGCGCGGATGTTGGGGTTGCAGCGCATCCACATCGCCTCCATCAAGAAGAGACCCGCGGCACGGGCCGTGGTTGCCATGGCCTCGGCATCGTTGCCGTTGAGCGCCAGCGCCTTTTCACACAGCACAGCCTTGCCACCCGCCAGGCAGAGCTCGACGTTCTCGCGGTGCAGGGCATGCGGGGTGGCGACGTACACGACGTCGACGTCGGGATCGGCGGCCACGTCGGCATAGCTCCCATAGGAGCGCCGAGCGCCGTACTGGGCGGCGAACGTCTCGGCAGTCTCCAGCTGCCGAGAGCCGACCGCAGTCAGCTCAGCATCGGGTACGAGCGCGATGTCGGAGGCCAGCTTGTGCGCGATCGAGCCAGTCGCGATGATTCCCCAGCGGATCGGTTTCATGGGGCACAGTCTGCCCGCCAGGTCACCGAGAGCTGGCGGCACGCCTTTTGATCGAGCTCCTCGGCGCGCCGCATCCAGCAAATGACAACGGTGTAGTTTCTCGCCTACGATGAGCGCGACAGGCGGGCCGAGCCGCGGAGCCCGCCGCGAGTGTCACCAGGAGCCGACAGGATGGACGCCGCGAACCTCGCGACCTCGGGGGGCTCTGCCTGGGCGAGCGCAGACCTGTCCGAGCGCGATCAACAGCTCTTGGCTTTCGAGCGTCTCTGGTGGAAGTACGCCGGCGCCAAGGAGTCGGCAGTCCGTGAGCAGTTCGCCATGTCTGCCACCCGCTACTACCAGGTGCTCAACGCCCTCATCGACCGTCCCGAGGCGTTGGCCTTCGACCCGCTGCTGGTGAAGCGACTGCGCCGGCTGCGGTCGGCCCGGCAGCGCCAGCGCTCCGCTCGCCGTCTGGGCATCGAGATCTAGCGGACTGGAGTGGCTCTCCCGTCTGCTGTCACCCTCGGCAGCCTCGCGTTCGTCGTCGTGGCAGGCGTCGGGTTTGTTGCGGTCACGTCGAACGCCGCCGAGGACGAGGCTGCCCCGCGGGTTTTTCCGCCCTCGACCACTGTGCCGACCAGTGCAGCACCGTCGCGACAGAAGCCGTCGACCAAGCCCGACGGTCCACCGCGGGCCCATCGTCGGCCGAAGCCTGACGGCGCTGTGCCCAACGTCTTCGTCGAGGTCTACAACAACTCCGGCATCACCGGCCTCGCGGCCGACAAGGCGTCGTTCCTCGAAGGCGCGGGATGGAGCGTCTCGGCCACTGACAACTGGTACGGAGAGATCCCCTCCACCACCGTCTACTACCCCGCACGGCTTAAGCCGCAGGCGACCAGCCTGGCCAAGGCGCTCGACGTCGGCCGACTCCGGCCGGCAGTGTCACCGATGCAGTTCGACCGTCTCACGGTCATCTTCACGGGCGGCTGACCTGGCTCGCTCGTGGAATGCCTTACTCCTGGGCCTGGTTGACTGACGGCGTGGTCTTGTCAGCGAGCACCAAAGCCGGGCGCGACGGCATCGCCGCGCTGCTGGATCGGCCCGCCCAGGCCCTGGTGGCGTTCGACTACGACGGCACCCTCGCGCCTATCGTCGCTGACCCGTTGCAGGCATATCCGCATCCGCGGGTGGTGCCTGCGCTCGCTGACTTGTCCCGCCACGTCGGCCTGGTCGCGATCATCACAGGTCGACCCGCCGGTCTGGCGGTCGATCTAGCCCGACTGGCCGGTGTCGCCGGACTGGATCGGCTGGTCATACTCGGCCACTACGGCTTGGAGCGCTGGGAAGCGGGCAGCGGCAAGGTTCAGAGTGCCGCGCTTCCGGCTGGCCTGGATGCCGTCCGCCGCGCCCTCCCTCGGCTGTTGGACTCACTCGGAGCAGGGCGGGCCGACATCGAGGACAAGGGCTTGTCGGTAGCCGTGCACGTACGCCGGCTGGATGATCCGGTTGGCATGTTCGCCGCGGTGAAGGGCCCGCTTCGAGAGCTCGCCGAGCAGCATGGACTTGCTGCGGAGCCCGGCAAGATGGTGGTCGAGCTCCGGCCCCGGGGCATGGACAAGGGAGTCGCCCTGCGGCGCCTCGTCACGGAAGTGAGGGCGACCGTGGTCGCCTTCACCGGAGACGACCTCGGTGACCTGTCGGCGTTCGCCGAGGTCGAGCGTCTTCGTGCGGAGGGGTTCGATGGCCTCCGCATCTGTTCCGGCTCCGACGAGGTGACGGCGCTGAGGCAGCAGGCCGATCTGGTCGTCGATGGGCCTGCGGGTGTCGTCCAGTGGATCGAGGAGCTTGTCGACCAGCTGGACCGACGCCGACCGGTCTGGTGACGGGGGATTGAGGCCATCTCACATCACGGGCGACCATCCCCCCAGGCGAGACGGCGGCGGTATGGTGGTACGAGCTCATCGAGAGGGGCAGAGGGAACGGCCCGTTGAAGCCCCGGCAACCGTTGGTGGAGTTCGTGACGATCACGAGGCCTGCGCCGGCACGGTGCCACATCCGTCTCGCGGCGAGAGCCGCCGCGAGAGAGATGAGAAGGAGGCCTCGTGAGCACGACGCTCGAATCCCACCCACCGACGCAGACCGGATCCTTTGGGCATGCTCGCGCTCTGGTCTGCCGCGCGTGCGGGGGGGAGCAGCCACTCGGTCCCTTCTACGCCTGCCGTGAGTGCTTCGGTCCCCTCGAGGTCGCCTACGACTTCCCGAGGGTGACTCGCGCCGGCATCGAGGGCGGCCCCCCGAACATCTGGCGCTACCGGCAGCTGTTGCCGGTGCGCGCGGACATCGCTTCCATCCCCAACACCGAGCCGGGCTTCACGCGGCTGATCAAGGCCGACAACCTGGCTCGTGAGCTCGGCATGGTGTCACTTTGGGTGAAGGACGACTCGGGCAACCCGACCCACTCCTTCAAGGATCGCGTCGTCGCGGTGGCGCTGGCCGCCGGACGCGAGCTCGGGCTCAAGGTGCTGGCCTGCCCCTCGACCGGCAACCTCGCCAACGCGGTCGCTGCCGCGGCCGCCCGCGCCGGAATGAAGAGCGTCGTGTTCATTCCGCACGACCTCGAGCGCGCCAAGGTGCTTAGCACCGCGGTCTACGGCGGCACGTTGATAGCCGTCAAGGGCAACTATGACGACGTCAACCGCCTTGCATCGGAGATCGCCGGCGAGGAGGACGACTGGGCGTTCGTCAACGTTAACGTCCGGCCGTACTACTCCGAGGGGTCGAAGACGCTGGGGTACGAAGTCGCCGAGCAGCTTGGTTGGCGGCTGCCGCGACAGGTCGTCATCCCGGTCGCGTCCGGCTCACAGCTGACCAAGGTCGACAAAGGCCTCGCTGAGCTCACCCAGCTCGGGCTCGTCGAGTCGACTCCGTACAGGATTTTTGGTGCCCAGGCGAACGGTTGCAGCCCGGTGGCGGAGGCCTTTCGAGCGGGACGTGACGTGGTGCGTCCGGTGCGACCGGACACCATCGCCAAATCGCTGGCGATCGGGAACCCTGCCGACGGGCCGTACGTGCTCGACGCCGTGCGGCGTACCGGCGGTGCCGTGGAGTCCGTCACTGACGCCGAGATCCGCGACGGCATCGCGTTGCTGGCGCGGACTGAAGGCGTATTCGCGGAGACCGCGGGCGGCGTCACCATTGCGACGCTGAAGAAGCTGGTGGAGACCGGCCAGCTCGACCCTACGCAGGAGACGGTGGTCTTCAACACGGGAGACGGACTCAAGACTCTTGACGCGATCGCCGACCGGGTCGGTCCGGCCGCAACCATCGAGCCGACCTACGCTGCCTTCAGGGCCGTGTTCAGGTGAGAACCGAATGAGCGAGAGGTCAGCCGAGATGAGCGTCAGCGTCAGAATCCCCACCATCCTTCGCACCTACACCGGTGGTGACTCCGAGGTGACCGCCGACGGCGCGACGCTGTTCGAGCTGATCGACTCGCTCGACTCGTCGTACCCGGGTATCAAGGGGCGAATTGTCGACGAGCAAGGCGCGCTACGCCGCTTCGTCAACGTCTACGTCGGGGGTGACGACGTCAGATTTCTCGACGGGCTGCAGACCAAGGTCGCCCACGGTGCACAGGTGTCGGTCATCCCGGCCGTCGCCGGTGGCTGAGTGGGAGCGCGCGCCACAACAAAGCGGCTGGGACGCGGTGAACCGCGCCCCAGCCGAGACCTCGTCGCACCCACGAGGTGAGCACCACGCTAGCCAGCCGGCGCAGCACTCACAAGGACCAGCCGACAAGATGACTCGCAATGACTAGTCCTCAGCCTGATTGATGGCCTGATCGGGCCACCGAGGACCCAGCCGAGCGCTGCCACGTCCACCTCGGTCGACCGTCTGCAGCGGCTTGCACTCGCCTGGGGAGAGTGCTAATAATGGATTAGCACTCTCGACCTGAGAGTGACAACGGTTGGCTCGGTGAGGGCTCGGTCGGCTACGAGAAGGGTTCGTGGCAGGTTCGGGTCCGTCCGTCGCGGGCGTCGTACCGACCGCTCAATCCAGACCTCAAGCGCGGAGGACTCGCGTACATGCCCAAGATCATTTCGTTCAACGAGGAAGCCCGACGTGGCCTCGAGCGAGGGATGAATATTCTCGCAGACGCCGTCAAGGTGACGCTCGGCCCTAAGGGCCGCAACGTCGTTCTCGAAAAGAAGTGGGGTGCACCGACGATCACCAACGACGGTGTGTCCATTGCCAAAGAGATCGAGCTCGAAGACCCGTCCGAGAAGATCGGCGCCGAGCTCGTCAAAGAAGTCGCCAAGAAGACCGACGACGTGGCCGGCGCCGGTACGACGACGGCGACCGTGCTGGCTCAGGCCATGGTCCGCGAGGGTCTGCGTAACGTCGCAGCCGGCGCGAACCCGATGGCGCTGAAGCGTGGCATCGAGAAGGCCGTCGAGGCCGTCACGGAGCAGCTCTTCTCGGCTGCCAAGGACGTCGAGACCAAGGAGCAGATCGCTGCCACCGCCGGAATCTCCGCCGGGGACTCGTCTGTCGGTGAGATCATCGCCGAGGCCATGGACAAGGTCGGCAAGGAAGGCGTCATCACCGTCGAGGAGAGCAACACCTTCGGGCTCGAGCTCGAGCTCACCGAGGGCATGCGCTTCGACAAGGGATACATTTCGCCCTACTTCGTCACCGATGCCGAGCGAATGGAGGCCGTCCTCGACGACCCCTATGTGCTCGTGGTCAACTCGAAGATCTCGGCCGTCAAAGACATGCTGCCGATCCTCGAGAAGGTCATGCAGGGTGGCAAGCCGCTGCTGATCCTCGCCGAGGACGTCGACGGTGAGGCCCTGGCGACCCTGGTCGTCAACAAGATCCGTGGCACGTTCAAGTCAGTTGCCGTCAAGGCTCCAGGCTTCGGCGACCGGCGCAAGGCCATGCTGCAGGACATTGCCATCCTCACCGGTGGCCAGGTCATCAGCGAAGAGGTCGGACTGAAGCTCGAGTCCGCCGGTGTCGAGCTGCTGGGTCAGGCTCGCAAGGTCGTCGTCACCAAGGACGAGACGACCATCGTCGAGGGTTCGGGAGACACCGACCAGATCTCTGGTCGCGTCAACCAGATCCGCGCCGAGATCGAGAACAGCGACTCCGACTACGACCGTGAGAAGCTGCAGGAGCGCCTGGCCAAACTGGCCGGCGGGGTTGCGGTGATCAAGGTGGGCGCGGCCACGGAGGTCGAGCTCAAGGAGCGCAAGCACCGCATCGAGGACGCTGTTCGCAACGCGAAGGCCGCCGTCGAAGAGGGCATCGTCGCCGGTGGTGGCGTGGCTCTCGTCCAGGCGACCATCGCGGCGTTCGAGAAGTTGGAGCTCACCGGTGACGAGGCGACTGGCGCAGCCATCGTCAAGTTCGCCGCCGAGGCCCCGCTGAAGCAGATCGCCATCAACGCCGGTCATGAAGGCGGAGTGGTGGCCGAGAAGGTCCGCAACCTCGAGTCAGGTCACGGCCTCAACGCCGCGACCGGCGAGTACGTCGACATGCTCGCCGAGGGGATCAACGACCCGGTCAAGGTGACCCGTTCTGCGCTGCAG